>CAZCEX010000281.1:0-6227 GCA_964497785.1 uncultured Thermoanaerobaculia bacterium
GAGTGGGATGCCCGAGTCTATTGGGACTGGGCACAAGAGATTGCGCAAGGCGATATCTTGGGAGACGAAGTCTTCCACCAGGCGCCGCTGTACCCGTATTTCCTTGCTCTCATTATCAAAATGGCGGGCCCTGACCTCTACACCGTACTGCTGGTTCAGTCCGTCATCGCCGCCCTGACGGCTTTCTTCGTATTCCTCATTTCTCGGCGGTTCTTCGGTGTTACGGTGGCAACTGCAGCGACGATTCTTTTCTCGCTTTACGGCATGCAGGTCTTCTACACGATGAAGCTTTTGTCGGAAACGTTGGCGACATTCCTTGCTGTTCTGACGACCTATGCCCTGATCCGGCATTCGGAGAAGAGGTGGCGCCTGATTGGGGGGACCACTCTCGGTCTTCTCATCATCGCCAAGCCGTACTTTATGCTTGCCCTCCCATTCGTGGTCGCCGTTTTCTATTGGCAGGAATTCAGGCAGACGCAAACGTGGAAGCAACCAGGAATCCTCAGCATCGTGATCCCGGCGATCATCATTGTCGCCGTGGTTGCGGCACGGAACTACGCAGTCGAAAGGGACTTTGTCCTCATCTCTAGCAATGGAGGTGAGAACCTCTATATCGGCAACAACCCGAATGCCACAGGCATGTATGTTGGTATTCCTGGGATATCTCGCAACATCGAGTACCAGGGTGAGGATGTCGAAAACCTGGCGAAGGACCGCACCGCGGAGGAGCTCTCCAGTTCGCAGGTCTCGGCATACTGGAGCAAGCAAGCTCTGCTATTCATGACGACCCACCCGGCTCAGGCAACGAGGATTCTGGCACGAAAGGCGGCTTTCCTCCTGACAGGAGCTGACCGATCGAACATGTACCACCTGCGCTTTGAGCGGGATCACTTCACGAGATCCCTGCGGCTGCCATTTGTGAATTTCTACTTCGTGTTGCCGCTGTTCTTCGTGGGTATCTTCAGCGCGGCAAGAGATTGGACGAGAATTCCGCTTCTTTTCATCATGCCACTGACAGTAGCAGCGAGCATCGTCGTTTTCTTTTATGATACGAGGTTCAGGCTTGTTGCAATCCCCTTCGTACTCATTCTTGCAGCGGTAGGGCTCACTGAGCTCATATCAGGTCGACGGGGGGCGAGGCTCTCGGCAGCGTTCAATGACAATCTCGTGCGCGTCGCTGGTGTCGGCATGATCGTAACCTGTGTCGCATTTTTTCTTGACCGAGAAGCCAACGCGAACGGCCTGGATTGGCACATGTGGTTCACGGTAGGTGAGATCTATTACGAACAGAAGGACCTTGATCGGGCTCTCGAAGCTTATGTCACATCGAACTCATTGAAGAAGACTGAGTGGCTGCCGGTGTTCGGGGTGGCAACGGTCAATTTCGCAATGGGACACAAAGAAGCCGCCGCGGGGCTCTACACCGAAGCGTCTTCGCATCTGACCGGGGATGCCAGAAAGCACATTCTCCGCGACGAGGAACTTGACCCACTGCGAGCCTATATCAAGCAGGTTGAGGCAGCAGACTCTCTCTTGTCGTCAGAGTAGGCGCCGTTCTGAGAAGGCGCGCTTCGCGCTCGTGCCAGCTACTCGTCAATACTCCGGTACAGCGCATTGAACAGCAGCTTGAAGGTTCGTAGCGGCTGACCGCGGTGTTGGGCCCGGAAGCCGATGAGCACGACCCTTCCTTGGCCGACTCGGTAGTCGACGACAGCGGCGCGTCGTTCGAGTCGTTCACCGCCCTGCAGGTATCCACTGAGAAGAATGTCGCGCTCGTTCTGGGGATATCGGGCCACGACCTGGCGGTCGAAGCGCGGGTCGGGCACGTTCGTCCGGAAGGCTGGTGAGCCTGCAAAGTAGATCGCCTCATCAGCGCGCATTCCCCACCCGAGTGGATGGGCCGTGTCGACCTTCACCCGAAGAGTTGACCCGGGACAGAGGAAGTCCGACCGCTCAACATCGGCCAGGACATCGGTGACTGGGAGCTTGAAGAGATCGACAAAATACTCCGCCGATGAATCCAGCGCCACGACGGTACCGCCGGATTCGACCCACTTCTTGATGCGCTCACCGCCGGTGGTCGATTCCTTGCACGCCTCGCTTTCCGTCTTCTTGCCGCCCTCGGCTTCGTCGGTCGTCGGCCACTCGTCGATCCCACCGGCGTACGCGGGCGGCAGCGGAACCCATGGGCCCCAGTAGGGGTTGCTTGGTACGCCTTTGCTGATGACGTCCGCACCGACGTCGGGAAAGAGGAGCACGTCGACCGTATCAACGAACTCTCCTGATCGAATCTGTTCGTTGCTCAGGTTGTCCATCGGGAAGCTGTACTGCTCGAGAACAAAACGGGTCCAGCCCTCGTCCATGCTCGCTACCCAGGGTTTAAAAAGGCCGATACGTTGTCCTTGTACGCCGGAAATCGCTCGCGGCCGGCCCGCCGTTTCGATGGTTGGCACGGCGAGCTCGTCGGCCAGGGCGGCCAGGGTGGCACGGTCGATATCGCGGTAGTCGATCCAGAGGTCGCCGACCTCGAAACCGTCTCCCGCCTCGACGACCCGGGATACCGTGCGTTCCTCGGAGAGCAGTCGATTGACTGCGGAATAGAGTGAGTCGGCGCCGGCGGGAATGCGAGCGCCGGCAACCTCACCGTCGATGTTCACGGCGGTCCTCGGCCAGTCCGCCTCATGCAGGACCCCGAGGCGGCCGGAGACCGGTGTCGGGGCTTCAACGATGTCAACGCCCATGGTCAACGGCAACGACCACGAGGTGACGTCATAGGGCTGGATGATGGGCCCACCGACTGATGCCCGGACCTCGGGAAAACGCTGCGGTCGCAACATGGTCAGGAGGAACGGCCGGTAGGGTTGAGCGGCCGGGATGACGACGGTGCCGGCCGGGAACCGTGAGTAGCCAACCTGAAGCTCCTCCTCTGCGCGAAGCACCTCGATACCATGGCGCAAGAGCAGTGCCACCATACGTCGCGTAGCCACCTCGTCGTGCTGCTCGAGCGGTACGATAAAAGCAAAAGGCGGTTCGCTGGAGCCCCGCTCGATGGCCTCTCGGGCCATGCGGTCGACATTGGCAAGGATGTGTTGCCGGTCCTCGGCGACGGCCTCAAGGTACGCCCAGGTCGCCACCAATTCGTACTCGACGATGTCGCGAAGACGCCACGGACCGCCAGCCCACGGCGAGGGGTAGTTCGAGCGCCGACCATACTCGGGGAAGCCTTTGCCATTGCCTCGCAGCTCACCAGGGTCAATGACGATCGGGGTCGCCAGCCGAGCGCTCGCGACCTCAGTCAGGAGGCCGGTGACGTTTTTCCACCACGCCGTGTTGCGTGTGCCACCCGGCCAGTAGCTGTCGAAGATCATATTGTGGCCGACCCCTCGTTTGCCCGCCTCTTCGAGCCGCCGCGACATATTGGTGCCGATTCCGTCGGCCATCCTGAAGACCAGAGAGTGGACCTCGGGATCAAGAGGGTCGGTCTGGGGCGGTACGAACATTCGTGGCCCCGTCGAACCCATCTGGTGCTCGTCGAGGAAGACCTGTGGGAACCAACGATGGTAGAGCACATCGTTCACCACCTGCGACTCCTTCTGGGTCAGCGCGTAGAAGTCACGGTTGTTGTCGTGGCCGACGTAGTGGTGATACAACCACGGCATGCGCCCGCCTTCATAATCGGTTCCGAGCCACTTTTTGTACCAGTCCACGATCATGTACTGACCATCCGGGTTGATCGACGGCATGAGCAACAGAACTGCTTCGTCCATCCAGGCCAGTCGCTCGGGGTCCTCGGTGGTGGCGAAGGTGTGAACGAACTCGGTAGCCATCTGGGTGCAGCCGACCTCGGTTGAATGAATCGTGCACGTGACCAGCGCGATGGCCGTGCCTTCCTCGACGAGTCGGTTCGAGACCTCGGGCGTCGCAGCTGACGGTCGAGCCAACTGGCGGGCCATGTCCCGGATCACATCGAGCCGACCCTGATTCTCGGGCGACGTTAGAACGACAATCGGCATCGGGTTGCCCAGGGTCGAGGTTCCGCCCTCTTCGATCGAGACCCGGTCGGAGGCCGTGGCGATCACCTGAAGATAAGCGAGCACGTCGGGGTAAGGAATGAGCTTGCGATCGGCTCCGGCGGGATGTGCAAAGTACTCTTCAGGACTTGGAATCGAATCAGCAGCCACCATACTCGCCAAAATCAGAAACAAGAGGAAAAAGTTTTTTCGCATCTACCCCCCTGGCAATAGAGAGCGCCGCTGGGCGCGGTCGATCGATCATACACGCGCGAGATTCTGTCGTGCAGTCACAGCGGGCTCTTCTTTTTGAGAGGTCCACTGAGGGATTCGGCGCTTTGAGCTGATGTATTGCCCCCCTCTCGCCCGTTGCACCGGAGGGCCGTACGGTAAGATTGCCCAATGACCGTTTCAGAGTTATCGATCGTCGTCGTGGCACACGATGAGGAAGACAACGTCGTCCCCCTCATCGAGGAGATCGAGCGGGTCGTGCTTGGAGCCGGGGTCGCAGCGGAGGTGATCTTCGTCGACGATGGCTCGTCTGACGAGACGGGCACGCGTGCCGTGACGTTGGCGAGAACGAGATCGTGGTTGCAGGTTGTGCGTCTGGCGTCGCGTTGCGGAATCAGCGCGGGCTTGCATGCCGGTATCCGCCACGCCCGGGCGCCGTGGCTCGGCACGCTCGACGGTGATCTGCAAAACGACCCGGCGGACCTGGTGGAGATGCTCAACGAGATGCGGCGGGATTCGCATATCGACCTGATCCAGGGAGACCGAGGCGGCCGCCGAGCGGACTCGCGGCGGCGGCGGTGGGCCAGCTGGGCAGGGAGGATCGCACGGCGCCTGCTGCTCGGCGACCCGGTCCGTGACACCGGCTGCGCGACTCGCCTGATCCGTCGCGAGAATGCCCTGGATCTGCCCCTGCAATTCGCCGGGATGCACCGCTTTATCCCGGTGCTGGTGAGAATGGCTGGGGGGCGGGTCACCGAGAGGCCGGTTCGGCATCGGCCGCGCCGCCATGGGGTTTCGAAGTTTGGGGTGGGGGTGATTGAGCGCGGCTGGCGCGGGCTGAGGGACTGTATTGCGGTCCGCTGGATGCGAACTCGCTATCGGGCCGACGGGTCCTAGTGAGTCGCACTGGCTGGCCGGCGCTCATCGTTCTGGTGGCGGTGATCTGGTGCGGCTACCTGTGGACGACGACACGGTCGACGCTGTGGGATCGCGACGAGCCTCGCAACGCGACCGCGGCCGTGGAGATGGTCCAATCCGGGGACCTCCTGGTACCGACGTTCAACGGCGAGCCGCGCCTGCACAAACCGATTCTGATGTACTGGTTGATGGCGCTGTCGGTCAGCGTGCTCGGACCGACTGAGCTGGCCGTACGTTTCTGGGCGCCGCTCGGAATCGCCATCAGCTGCCTGCTGACCGCCTGGATAGCCCGACGTCTGTACGGCCCCGAGGCCGGCTGGTGGGCCGCCGCCATCTTCGCCACCCAGCCCCTGATCCTCGCAGTGGGCACCATCGCCAAGGCCGACGCCATTCTGCTGCCGGCAATGCTGGGCGCCACGGTGCCGTTTGTGCTCGCCTGGACCCGCGGCCCGAGTTGGCGGCAGACGCTGGCCATGGGACTGCTGTTGGGGATCGCCCAGCTCGCCAAGGGCCCGGTCGGGCTGGTTGTTCCGCTGCTGTCGATGCTGACCGCCATGGCGCTGGCGCGCGGGCGGTCTCGATTGGGGCCGGGATATGGCTGGCACCTGGTAGCGGCCGCCATCCTCGGCGTTGGGTTATTCTGTGCGTGGGGGATTCCGGCCAACCGAGCGACTGGAGGGGCGTTCCTGGAACACGGGATCGGCCTGCACGTCATCGGTCGCTTGGTGCAGCCTATGGAAGGGCATGGTGGGGTAGGCCTGCGCTACCTGTTGATGCTCCCATTCTACCTGCTCGTGCTGCCGGTGGCGTTTCTGCCCTGGACGATGCTGCTGCCGGCGGCGCTCCGTGAGCTGTGGCGGCGGGACGAACGCGGCCCGCTCCTGATGGGAATGATCGCCGCCCCACTGGTACTCGTGACGTTGGTGGCAACCAAGCTGCCGCACTACATCCTGCCGCTGATGCCGTGGCTATCGGTGGCCGCGGCGGGCGTTGTGACCTCTCCCCCTCTGGCCGCGCGCACGATGCGGGTCGGCCTCTGGCTGTACGTGCCCCTGATTGTGGTGCTGA
>CAZCEX010000282.1:0-6218 GCA_964497785.1 uncultured Thermoanaerobaculia bacterium
GGGGCCGACACAGGGGGCGGCCCCTACGAATTCTGGTTCAATCGGTTCCTGCTCTGGATACGCTGCTCGTGCGTCGCTGGACCGCCCGGATGCCGGACAGGCATCCTTGCGGACCAGAAGGCCGGGCAAACGGAGAAACCCGGCCAAGTAGACCGCTATCCCACCCAGACCTCAATCACCCCCACGCTCCAACCCCCCCCGACTCGAATCCATTGGAGAAGATCATGTCGCCGCCGCCGCTGTAGTCGGGCGTCATATCAGCTCCGGAGACGAAACCGAGCGGTTGGTAATCCGTGTACCCGGGGAAGATGATGCCGAGGTGGTTGTTGGCCATGCGACGGATCAGGATCTCCGAGAGCACGCGACGGAAGTCGGTCCTCACATCGAGGTCGGCGTTGTCGAAGAGTTGGTGGGTTGCGAGTCCAGGCCACTGACCGTGCAATCCGCCGTTGACGTTGCCGCCGGCAACGAGCATGAGATTGCCGTGCCCGTGGTCGGTTCCTTCGTCGTCGTTCTCACGCAGACGGCGGCCGAACTCGCTCTGAACCACAACGGTCAGCCGCTGGGTGAAGTTCGAGGCGCCCGAGCCGTCGAGGTCGGTGTAAAGGGCGGCGATGCCCTCAGCGAGAGTCCCGAAAAGACTCGCGAAGTATCCTCCGCCGTCAGAGCCTTGACCGTTGTGGGTGTCCCAACCGCCGAGGTCGATGGTCGCCACCCGCAGGCCCAGTCCTAACTTGGTCATCTGAGCTACAACTTTGAGGTGATCCCCGAAACTGCCGCTCGGGTAGACCGCTCCGTTGGCCGGGTTGTAGTTGCCGGCGCCGTTGAGCTCGATGACGTCCATGGCGTCGATGGCGCGCATTCCAGATGTGTGCAGCCATGTGTTGTCGCTGGAGTACATGTTGCGCAGGGCGATGCGCTGGGCATTGCGCCAGTACCAAGGGCCGTTGTTGATGTTGAACGACCCGGTGCTGCTCATGTTGATGGTGTCGGGGTCGCCGAGCAACGAGGTCGCCTGCAGATTGCCAACCGAAAGCGCCGGCATGACGATTTCGGGAGGTAGATTCGATGCGCTCGCCAGGTGGCGTGCGAGCCAGCCGGTCGACGTGGTGCGGCTGCCTGGCGTGCCGCGTTCGATGTACTCCATGGCGTCGAAATGGCTGCGGTTGGCCACAGTGAGGCCGGTTGCGTGAATCACCGCCACATGACCGTCCTGATAGAGGTCGTGCAGTGGTCCTGCGGCCGGATGTATGCCGAATCCACCGCCGAGGGACAAAGAAGCGTTGGCCCCGGTTGTTGGGATCTGCAGGTTCGGCCGGCCGGTTTCGTAGTGGCCCCGATCGGGACCGGTTCTCGGCATGACCGCGTTCAGGCCGTCCATTCCGCCGCGCAGGAAGATGACGACCAGGACCTCCTCATTGAGATCGCCGTTCGGACCGGCGAACGCGAAGCCGCCGAAACGTGTGCCGGCCATGCCGGCGACGGCCGCCGAGCATCCTGCCATGAAACCTCTTCGTGTTGCTCTCGGCATCATTACCTCCAGAGAAAGGACGGGGACATCAAAATGGTGCCGACCATCGACCGGATGCGATCCCGGGTATCTTCGTCGGTGGCGACTGGTAGGTCGTAGTCGGGGTTGTGGCCCTGGGCCATCAGCTCGACGATCTCGGCTCTTTCGGCGTCCGGCATCGGCCGGCCGAGGATGCGGTTGATCCAGAAATCGGCGAGTTCGTTGGCTGTCTTTTTGCCCGCCGGCGTCTGGCCGAGCACGTTGACGAAGAAATTGTCGTTGTCGTCGTCCCACCCGATCAGGAAGTTGCAGAACCTCCATGTCAAGACGCGGGGTGATGGGCTCTCCCAATCTTCGATCGTATCTGGATACCCATCGGGCGCGGGCCATACAAAAAGTGGCTGGCCCGTCTGGTCGTAATAGTAGAAGAATGTATTGGTTTCATCGTCGTCGAAGGTGAATGGGATGTTGGCTGCTGTTGCCCGCAGGGCGCTGGATGCAATTTCAAACGGTCGCTTGATCTTCTCCCCCCAGGTTGTCTTGAATGAATCCGACAGGAGGATTTTCCGCACCACCCGCTTGAGCTGATCGGGGGCGGTGAGGTTGTTCGAAAACACGGCAGCGGCTTCGTCGATAATCTCTTGTGGAGGGTTGTCGCTGATGAATCGTTGGCACAGCTTGCGCGCGATATGGCGTGCCGTGCCGGGGTGTTCCGCCAGGGCGTCGAGCACTGTCAAACCATCGGACTGCGGCGGTCCGTCGGCCGGCAAGAAGTTGCCGAGCACCGTCTTCTGAAAGCGGTCGTGCCAATCGTCGCGGTACTCGAAAAGCCCGGTGTCGTTGCTGTAGGTCCAGCCGGTGAAACAGCGTGTCGCTTCGTAGACGTCGGCGTCGACGTATCCGATGGGACGACCGTCACCGTCCACCGGCACCTGGTTCTGCTGCTGCACACCGAGGTAGTTTTCGGCGCCGAGGGCGTGCAGTTCGAAGATTTCGCGGGCGAAATTTTCATTCGGTCCGGCGTTGGTGGATGTGTAGTTGTCGAGGTAGTAGAGCATGCCGGTGCTCTGGGCCACATCCTCGAGCATGGCCCGAAAGTTCCCGAGCAGGTTGTTTCGGATCACCGTGCGGTCGAAGTGTACGAACATCGAGGCGGTGACCGACTCCGAGGCGCGGGTATTGAAGTGGTTGTGCCAGAAGTCGGCGAGCACCTGGACCAGCTGACGCTTGCTGTAGACCGCGCGGATGAAGGTCGCGATCTCCGTCTCCCAGTAGGGGCGGTAGCGCTCCTGCCACGGGGCGCCCGGGCCGTGCTGGGCCCAGAGCTGGGCGCGGCTCTTGTTGAGCGTCACCAGACCCGCGGCCGTCAGTCGTGATTCGACGTTGCTATCGTCGATGCCGCCTGGGTTGAGCTGCTGGTCGACGAAAGCCGCGAGACGTTCATCGGGGGTCGATCCGAGGGTGGTGAATGCGCCCAGGTCACCCGGGCGTGGTCCAAAAGCCATACGGTTAAGTGCGATGATCCCTAATGAGGGCGGTTCGGGAAGGCTCTTTCTCGGTAGGCTTCGGGGACGATCGATGCGCCGCATAGCGCGGGCGCGGTGAGACGGCGAATTGAGTATGAGTTCCCGTCGCGACTGATGATGTTGAATGTTTGTTTTCCCTTGCATTGTTGGTCCTCCGTATCCATGTCGGCTCGGACTTGGTCTATTGCGCATATTACGAAGGATGGTGATTCTGCGCCGTGCGCGCCGTCACAGAGGGGGGGGCGCAACTCGTTGTCGAGGAGCAGAAATGGCGGCTGTGCCGCCCGGCCTAAGACGGTCCGGAACCCTGCGAAATGATACGTCGTCGCAAGCTTGTACCATTTTTCACATTCGGCTATTATTCGGTTCGCGCGGAGCTCGGACCGGATGGGCGTCAAGCCGCCAAGCGAGCCTTGCGAAACAGACCGCAGAGGGAGCCTATGGTGAACGTAGCGAACCCCATTCGCCCCGAAGACCGCCGAGTGATCGAGAGGATCGGCGAGCTCTCCGGCGAAAACATTTTTATCTGCATACAGTGCGGTACCTGCTCCGCGATCTGCCCGATGGTGGACTCCATGGGGTTCACCACGCGCAAGGGCATGCACCTCCTCCAGTTCGGGCGGACCGAAGAGGTGATCAAGGCCCAGATCGGCGAGTACTGTGCTTCATGCCATACCTGTAACGTGCGCTGCCCGCGGGGGATCGACGTTCCGCGGGTCTTCGAGGCGGTGCGGCTGCTCGCCTTGCGCAAGAATCAGGATCTCATCAAACCCCAAGAAATCCCGAAGGAGACGATGGCCGAAGCGCCGCAGATCGCGTTCGTCAGCTCTTTCCGGAAGTTGACTTCGTGAGGTCCAAGATGAAGCTCGGCTACTACCCCGGATGCACTCTCAAGTCAAAGGCCGCCAATCTCGAGAAGGCGTCGATCGCCGCACTCGACGCCCTCGGCGTCGAGTACTTCGAACTCGACCGTTGGAACTGCTGCGGCGCGGTCTTCTCTCTCGCCGACGACGACCTCATCCACCACGTGGCGTCGGTTCGCAACCTCGTACGAGCGCAGGAGCAGGGGGCCGATACCATCGTCACCATCTGCTCTCAGTGCTACAACACCTTGGCCCGCGCCAACCTGCTCATGCGCGAGGACGAGGAGAAGCGCGACACCATCAACCGCTTCATGGACGAAGAGGCCGACTACCGCGGCGAGGTCGAGGTCAAGCACTTCCTCACCGTGCTCGAAGAGCAGGTTGGCTGGGAAACGATCAAGAAGGCCGTCACGATGCCTCTCAACGGCCTCAAGATCGCACCTTTTTACGGCTGCACGCTGGTGCGCCCCACCGAGGTCTCGATCGACCCCTTCGAAAACGGTGTTCTCGAACGCTTCCTCGAGGCCGTCGGCGCCGAGCCGATGCAGTTCTCGGCGGCGACCGAGTGCTGCGGCTCGTACCAGATGATCGCCCACCCCGAGGCCGGCATCGAGAGGGCGAGCAAGGTCATTGACTCCGCCAACCGTAGCGGGGCCGATGCCCTGGTCTTGTCCTGCCCGCTGTGCGAGTACAACCTGGGCTCGCGCCAGGGCGATATCCTCGCCCACAGCGACGACCTGCACGCAGTGCCCACGTTCTACTTCCCCCAACTCCTGGCGCTGGCGCTGGGTCTGGGTCCCGATGTCTGCCGTCTCGACCTCAATGGCGAATCGGCTGTTCAACTTCTGACCGACAAGAGCTTCATCGCCGCGGCGACGGCTTGAGCGCGCAAGGAGAGAGATGATGGCGACGGCAATACTCAGCGAAACCGAGGACAAAACCATTCCCATCTACATCATGGGAAAGAAGTACGACGTGCCCGAGACCTTGACGATCATGAAGGCCATGGAGCACTCCGGTTACCAGTACATCCGTGGTTGCGGATGCCGCGGCGGCGTCTGCGGCGCCTGTGCGACCGTCTACCGCAAGGCGGGTGACTACAAGATCTACACCGGTCTTGCCTGCCAGACGGTGGTCGAGCCCGACATGTACCTGGCTCAGATCCCCTTCTACCCGGCCAACAGGGCGGCGTACGACTTCGAAACGCTGGAACCGACTCCCGAGTCGGTCTTTCAGCTCTACCCGGAGCTCTTCCGCTGCGTGGCCTGCAACGCGTGCACCAAGGTCTGCCCGATGGACGTCGAGGTGCTCGATTACATCTCGGCCATGAAGCGCGGCGACATCGAGGCGGCTGCCGAGATCTCATTCGACTGCATCCAGTGCGGTCTCTGCGCCAGCCGCTGCATGGGTGAGATGGCCCAGTACCACATCGCCCAGCTCGCTCGCCGCATCCAGGGCGGCAAGCTGGCCCCCAAGGCCGAGCACCTGCAGAAGATGGTCGAAGACATCAGCGCTGGCGCCTTCGAAGACGCCCTCGCCGAGGTCAAGACAATGGCCGAAGACGATCTCAAGAAGGTCTACTCCGACCGACAGATGGAGCCGGCGATGTCCGAAGAAAGCTGGACCCCCGATAGCCAGCACGGCCTGGCCTGAGAGGAAAAAGATGGCTTACACAGAAGAACTCAAGCAGCTGATCAAGGTCGTCGAGAAGACCCGTGACGAGCGTGTCGACCGCAAGAAAAAGGGCGAAGAAGTACCGTTTCTCGACCTCGACGAGCGTAAGGAACGGCTCCATTTCCACCCCGACTTCAAAGAAGAGGGGCGGCGGGAGCTCCAGGTCGGCGCCTCCAAGGGCTACGCCATCGCCCACGAGATCGCCGATCTTCTCGAAGCACAGAGCCGGGTCTCCCCGGACAAGGTCGACCTCTCCAAACCCGACTACGAGACCGACGTGCTGATTCTCGGCGGCGGCGGCGCCGGCACCTCGGCCGCCCTGCTCGCTCAAGAAAACGGCGCCAAGGTCCTGCTCGCCACCAAGCTGCGCCATGGCGACGCCAATACCATGATGGCCGAAGGCGGCATCCAGGCAGCCACCAAGGGTGAGAAGGACTCGCCTTACTACCACTACCTCGACGTGCTCGGCGGCGGCCACTTCACCAACGTGCCGGAGCTTGCCGAGACCCTGGTCAACAACGCGCCCGACGCCATTCGCTGGCTCGAGCACCACGGCGTCAACTTCTCCAAGTACGAAGACGGCCGCCTCAAGACCATCCACGGCGGCGGCACCTCGCGCAAACGCATGCACTACGCCGCCGACAT
>CAZCEX010000283.1:0-6215 GCA_964497785.1 uncultured Thermoanaerobaculia bacterium
CGATCAGCCCGGAGATCTGGCCCACACGTTCGGCATGACCTTCAGTGTATGCATCTCGGGCCGCCAGCGCCTTAGCCATGGTGGTCACGGTTGCAATGATGTTGCGCCGGGCGTGCTTATTCGACGCCTCCACCTGTTTTGTCAACATTTCCAGGTGATCCTGACGAGCCTCAACATTCACCATCATAGATGCCAGTGCCTGAGCAATAGAGCGCACGGGTTCTTCTGTATCCGGACCGGACAGTTCTTTTAGATCATTGGTGTAACTACCCTCAGAAATGTCGGGTTCAATCATCACCACATCTGCGGTGGTCTCGAACCAGGAGGTGTGGTTAGAATGGTGCTCCATATGGGTAATGAACACCACGGGCCGGCCCTTCTGCTGCTCCTGCTCGGCGTTTTTGTCTTCGTAGGGCTGCTCTTCTTCTCGGTGGTGGTGTCCCGCCAGAGGGTTCAGATCGATCGCCTGATCGAGGATGTGGCGATCCTCGAGGCCGGGCAGCGGGATCACGTAGAGGCCCGTCACAGCGGGCCGAGGTCGGACTCGGTCGACGGGGACGATGTTTGAATGTTTTCCGGCGTTTCTATTGTCTTGGTTACCCGCAATGGCATGGCCCTGCTGCCTGACGTCCTGAGCGCAATCAGACTGCAAAGACAACCGAGGGTCGTCGAGATCGTGGCCGTCGACACGGCATCAACCGACGGTACTGCTGAACTCCTTCAGGAACGGGCCGACGTATTCCTCCAGATCACGGAGGCGGACTTCAACCATGGTGCTACGAGGAACCTGGCGATCGAGAACTGCTCCTGTGAGGCAGTCGTTCTCCTGGTTCAAGACGCGGTTCCATCGTCTTCCGACTGGCTCGAGAATATGCTCGCGCCGTTGGAGGCAGACCCGCGCGTTGCCGGGACGTACGCCCGGCAGCTGCCGCGGCCCGACGCCGGTCGTCTGGTCAGGTGGAATCTCGGACGGTGGGCGGCCGCACGACCGGAGACCCGGTCCAGCAGGATCGAGAACGCTGCGGCATTCGACCGCCTGTCGGCGCTGGAGCGAATGGAGACGTGTGTCTTCGACAACGTCTGCTCGTGCATTCGTCGTTCGGTCTGGGATCGTCACCCCTTTCGGGCGACGTCGATTGCCGAAGACCTGGTGTGGGCAAAAGAAGTCCTGCTGGCCGGGTACAGCATCGTCTATGCGCCGCAAGCGTGTGTCGTGCACTCGCACGAACGGTCCCTGCGATACGAGTTCGATCGCACGGTCCTCGTCCACGAGCACCTGAAAGCCCTCTTCGGCGTGCATACGATTCCTACCGTCGGGGCCTTGCTGCGGTCGATTCCGACGACCGTGGTCGATCATGCAAAGGCGCTTGCAACGGGGGAGGGCCATCGTCCTCGGGTGCGCGAGGTCGCCCGGGCACTCGGTCTCGCCGTAGTCTGGCCTCTCGGTCAGTACCTCGGAGGGCGAAAAGGGGAGAGTTGATCCACCTTCCATACAAATAAGGTGAAAAAGGCGCTGCCGAGCTCCGGATGGTTGATTGCGCTACCGTGCCTTTTTTCTCATTTTTGTTCTGTGGTGGATTGAATTCTCGTACCGATCAATCCACTCGCGCGCGTCGTCGTCGATGGTCTTGACGGCTGGGAGCGTTCCCCTGAAGTCTTCGAGCAGACCGGGGTTGTCGATCAGCCGCTGAAGGCATCCTGCGAGGTCCTCGGGTGAGAAGGCGTCATAGAGCAGGCCGCTGCGCTCGTGCTCGACGAGGTCGACGATGCCTCCCATACGGGCGCCGACCACAGGGACTGAGGACATGAAGGCTTCGTGGATGACGAGAGGCGAGTTCTCCGGCCACAAGGAGCAGATGGCGACGACGTCGAGCTGCGAGTAGACCGCCGCCGCGTCCTTCGGTTCGAAGCCGCCTTCGAACCGTATTGGCAGACCGGCCGCCGCGGCCCGGAGCTCGGCGGCATACGCCGGGAACGTGTCGAGGCTGCCGAAGACCCTGACGTCAACGAGGTCCGCGGGCAACAGGCGCACGGCCTCGATCAGGACGTGCGCTCCTTTGTGCCAGACGAGGGTGCCGATGAAGCCGATACGGAGGCGGCCTTCGCCCGCGGTCGGAGCGGAGGGTTCGAACGGTACGAAGCCGTAGTCCGAGACCTCGATCTTCGACTTCGGCATGCCGAATCGCCGAAAGTCTGATGCGAGGGCGGGGGAAGGGGCCACGAAGAGGTCCACACTTTCGTAGACCCGGGAGAGGGAGGCGAGCCGGCGTTCGATATCGTCGGTGGTGACGTCGACGCCGCGCGCCTGGGCTGTGACGGCTCGCCCCAATCGCTCGAAGAGGGTCGGGAAATGACGTCGGATTGCGGCCGCGAACCGGGCTACCGGGCCAAGACCTGCGACCCCGCTGCCGACCTGTGCGAATACCATCTGGGAGTAGAAGGGCGACTGCTTGAAGCATCGGGCGCAGCGCTCGGGCTCGATCTCGTGGCAGATATGTTCTTCGGCGAGGTGCACCCGCTGGCCCCCCGACGGGCAGACGAGCACGAACTCGTGCAGGGTGGCAACGCTCGTTATGCCGCGCGCCGAAGCGACCGCAGGCAGATCGAAAGACAGGTTGAGCAGATTGTGAATGTGCAGCACGTCCGGTTGCACGGCGGTCAGCACGTGCTCCAGTTGCCTGGTGATCTGCTCCGAGGCGTAGGTGTCGGCGAACGACCCGAAGTGCCAGTTGTTGACGAGCTCGGTAATGGGGAGGTCTTCGTGCCAGCGCCAGGTCAAGATCGAGTGGGACCGTTGTGGGTCGTACTCCGCGCACAGAATATGAATCTCGTGGCCTGCGCGGACTTGAGCCCGCGCCAGCTCGAAAGCGTAGATTTCCGAGCCGGCGCAGTGGCGGGGAAGGAAATCGTGAATGGCGTGGAGGATTCGCACAGAGGAATAATGGGTCAAAAAGTCAAAAAGTCAAAGAGCCCCCCCCCCCGTCCGTTTTGGATGCTGGCATTCGGATGCATGATGCCGGATGCCATGCCGGATGCCATGCCGGCCGCCCGGATGCAGGATGCCGGATCCCCGAGCCCGTTACCGTTGTCGAATGCGCTTCTTCGGTAACGACAACGATAACGGGCTCGGGCTCGGGCGAAAAACATACAGTGGGCGAGGCTTTCAACGAAATCTCGGCGGGACGACTTTTCGTCAGGACTTGACCTGGCGACTGTCCTGGTGGGAGCAGGCGTCCCGCCTGCGGAGAGAAACCTCGGCCGGCGCCGTACGCTGCCTCTGTCGCTGGATGCCGCCCCAACGGACACGGCCTCAGTCACCGTCACGGATCCGGGCACGGTCGCGGCCGCGGTCACCGGTGCGCCCGGGGCAGCAGCGCCAATCAGGCTCAGGTTGCGATCCACCACGCCATCCGCTGCGGCTCTGCTGCCTTCGACTTTTCGTCCTACAGCCTGGCAACGCTCCGGTAGAGCTCTTCGAGTTGCTCGGCGACGACCTCTCGGCTGAAGAGTTCACGGATGCGTTGCTGGGCCCGGGTGACGGGTTCTCGCCAGGTATCGGGGTTGTCGATGACCGTCGAGAGGGCGTGTGAAAGGGCCTCGGCGTCACCGCTCGAGGAGATGATCCCGCCGCCGGTCCTGCCGATGACCTCGCCGCAGCCGCAGTCGTCGGAGACGACGACTGGTGTACCGCAGAGCAGGGCCTCGAGGGGCACGAGGCCGAAGATCTCGTCCTCGGTCGGGTAGGCGACGACGTCCGCGGCCGCCAGCGCGCTGAGCCGGTCCTCGCCTTCGAGTACGCCGGTGAAGACGGTCCGAGATGCTATCCCAAGGCGGGCAGCCAGTCTTTCGAGCTGCTTGCGACATCCCATGTCGCTGCCGGCGATCACCAACCTGGTGGTGGCAGGGAGCTTGGCCACGGCGCGCACCAGGAGATCGACGCGTTTGCGCGGGCTGAGCTGCCCCAGGTAGAGAACGATCGACTCGTCCCCCAGCTCCCATCGTTGGCGGAAGTCGCTGCCCGCACCGGGCGCCGCAGTCAGACTGGCGTCGACGGGGTTGGGAATGACGGAGATTTTCGCCGGCTCGGCGCCCATGTTGATGAGCTGCGAGCGTTCTATCTCGGTCACCGCGACGAGGGCGGAGGCATCGCGCAGAACGCGGCGGCCGAGCACAGTGTCGAAGACGAGCTTGGCGAGGCGGCGCCTCTCGATGCGGGGGGCGGTGCCGTTCGGTTGCACGATGTAGGGTATGCCCGCGTACCTGAAATGGCGGGCGGCGTACACGCCGGGAAGGTTGTGCAGGCCATGCAGGTGGGCGACGTCGGCTTGCTGAGCGGCGGCGCGCAGATGCCGGTCCATGCCGAGGGGCGCGAAAAACTGGTAGCGGTAGGCGAGCCGGTTCGAGAGGTTGGCGAATGTACGCACCTCTGCGCCGTGGCGACTGGCTGGTGGGTGAGGTTGTCTGGTGGTCGCATCGTCGTAACGTGGGAGACGCGTGTCGGCGGAGCAGGCATCAGTGGTGACGACCGAAACCTGCACGCCCCGCGCCGCGAGGCCGATCACCTGGTCGGTGACCACCCGCGGGATGCCCCCGTAGGCCCATGCCTCGTCGAAGTAGGGGGTGACGTGGGTGATGCGGAGGCGGTCCATCGCATTGATCCTACCGCAGGAGGGTTGCTGGTGGATCGCCGGCGCTGCCGGGACTTGTGCAGTGGCCGTGGCCGTGATCATCCGATATCCCGGCACTCTCGTTTCACCGGGAGTACAATCCACTCATGAAGAGAAGGCCAGTCGCCTGTTTAGTTGCCCTTGCTCTCGGTTTGGCAGTGGATTCGACAGCAGATGATTGGTTTCGGGCCGGACCGGATGCTGGTACCGTGACGGCTCTTGCGACGCACTCTACCGACCCGGAAACCGCCCTCGCCGGCACGCATTTCGGAGGCATTTTCCGCACGATCGACGGAGGAGAGTCGTGGTCCCCTTCCGGCCTGCGTGGGTTGGAGATTCTCGTTGTCGAATACTCCACGGCGGATCCGACCGTGGTATTCGCCGGACTTTCCCGGTGGTCCAGAGGGGGAGCAGCCGGGGGTGTGTACCGGTCGGATGACGGGGGTCTGAGCTGGGTCCCTGCCCGCGCCGGTCTCGAGGATGGGAGCTACCCTCCGGACTCACCCCACTATCACTACTACGAGGTCAGTGGCCTCGCTCTGGACCCACGCGACCCGTCGGTCGCGTGGGCGGCAACCGAAAAGGGCCTCTTCAAGACGATCGACTCCGGTAGCTCGTGGTCGTACGAGCCACAGTTCGGTCAGAGGCGGCCGTTTTCGGTGGCCGTCACCTCGACCGATCCGGCCGAGGTCTTCCTGAGCTGGGTCTACGGTGGTGTTTATACCAGCAAGGATGGGGGTGTCTCCTGGGAGGACGCCTCGGCGGGGCTCGAGTACGTCTACAACGGCGAGGTTGGGGTGCGGAATGTTTATCGGATGATCGAAACGTCCTGGTGGCCGGGGGCTCTGATCGCGATCGGCGAGTCGAACGGTGTCGTCTTTTTTGATCCGGAAACCAGGGAGTGGTCAGGTGTTCGTATAAATCTGGGACCGCGGGGGGCGTACAATGAGCGGTGGTTGACCGATATCGAGGCGGGGTCTCCGGGAACTCAAAACGTCTGGTTGGCGACCGGTTGGGACGGGATAATCCACTCGGGCAGTGGTGGCGAGTCCTGGGCGTACACCGAATCCGTCGGGATTGAATGCCTCTTGGCTGGCCAGCGCGAAAGCTATCTTCATATTCCCGCGCTCGCCGTTTTCGCCGGTGAAGGTGATCGGCTTCTGGCGAGCGCGGACAATCGGGGCGTCATGCGCAGCTTCGATCGTGGGGAAACCTGGCACCCGGCATCGTCGGGTCTGTCGAACACCTTCGTCAGCTCTTTTGTGGTTGGCCCATCTCAACCACCCAAACTGGCTGTTGCGACGGTCGGTCACGGCCTCTTTTACTCCGAGGACGGCGGAGAGGCGTGGTGGGAGGTGCTCAGCGGCGATGTGCATCCCTGCTCCTACCTGAGCCCGATCGCTTGGGCCAATCCGCCGCCAGATTGCTGGCGGTGGACTGAGATTCGGAGGACGTTCGACGGTGAGCTCCTGGTGCGGGGGGAGTGTGGCATCTACGCCAGTTCCAACCAAGGGGCCACCTGGCGCCCCGCGGACGAACCGGTGCGGT
>CAZCEX010000284.1:0-6214 GCA_964497785.1 uncultured Thermoanaerobaculia bacterium
AGGCTGAGCTTGGCGGCCCAGTAGTTGATCTCTTTCGGCGCCCCAGCCGTAATCGCGACGATCTCCGACCTCGGGAGAGGATTATTGTCATCGCCCATGAAGCTGAGTGTTTCCCCCTCGAGCAGTATCTTGCCGATGGCCACCGAGCCGTCCTCCATCCCGACCTGCATTGTGCCAGCTGATCGGAGCTCCTTGATATCTTTCCACTTCAGAGTCAGCATTTTGAGCTTGTTGCTGTCGAACTCGAGCTCTTTTTTATAGAGGGCGATGATCTCACCCTTGAGCCACTCGCCAGAGGTCAGCTGAACCCAATCGAAGGCGTCAGGCATGGGAGGAGGGGGTTGCCAGTCTTCGGAATTTTCTTCCGCCCAGCCGGAGTCGACGACAATCGAGAGTACTGCCAGGATCAGGATTGTCCAGTTTCTCACTGTTGTTCTGACGATGTGGTGACGGGCTTCAGCGCACCCTGACCCAGCCAATGAGAAAGCAGTGTTCGTACCTGATAGCAGTCGACGTCGGCGACCCGTTCACATTCGAGAGCCTTGACCCCTTTGTTCACCGCCTCCCACACAGCCTTCGCCAGCTGCCGGTCGACTTGTGGTGAAGGAAGGGTTGGTTTAAGCCCCGTTCCTGAAAGACGAGCCTCGTCGGGAACGAGGGCTTCGGCCCTTGTGAGCTCGTCATACCGTCGCATGCCCTCCAGCAGGATCGATACGAGATCCATGCCGTCTTTGCTCTCTCCCGTCCTGCGGCTCATGAATGAGAACTGGCCTTCGAGCGGTCGTTCGAGCAGCTGGTAAAGCGCAGTTTCGCCTTCGAGAGTGTCGAAACTGGCGTCGCTCAGCTGACCTTCAACAAGATGTACCGTGGCTGTGGGGCCGTCGTTCTCGCATCGAATGATGAGCTCGCCGGTCAGGTTCGAGTCCGACAAATTCTGGAGCAGGTTGGGCAGGCCGAAAAGCCCGATGTCTCCGGCGAGAGTTGGAAGGGGATCGTCCAGATCGGAGGGGTCTTCATCCGAAGCGAGCCTGCGCAGGGCGCGCTCCGCAACCCCGGCCAGCTCCTTGCCATGAAAACGGTCGGCGATTTCCGTGAACAGCTCTCGCACGGGTGGGGTATCGGTGCCCGACAGCGCGGAGATGAGGCGCTTGACATTGTCGATGCGGTTTTTCCCTGCGACCGTGACGCTGAACAACTTCAACGGCAGGTCGCTGCGCAGACAATCGAGGAGCGGGTCGAGCACTGCCGGCTCGTCTTTGAGGCTGTGACGACCAAGTTCGGTGATGCGTTTGAGGGTTTGGCCGAGGGCGGGTTTTCGTTTCAACGCATGCCCGACGACGCAACGCCATGCCGTCGGAGTTGTGCGCCGGCCGAGATCCCTGAGGAGTTGATCGAGAAGGCTCTGAAGGTCTTCCACGCTCTGTCGTGTCTCACGTGTGCCGAGGAGCGCCTGCTCAGTCTCGCCAACCCGGGCAGCAGAGAGAGCTTCCGCCTTCGATCCGGGGGTCGTTCCGAGGAGCCTCAGTGTCTCGCGAACCACGGCGAACTCGCCCTCGATCTGTGAGTAGTGAGTGAGAACCTCGATCTCTGTTGCGCTGACTTCTTCTCCTTCGGTTCGAGGAACCGAACGGAGCAGGTGAATGAGGTTGCGTTCGACATACCACGGCAGACTGCGCCGCCCGGCCTTTGAGTCTGCCAGGGCGTCGAGGGAGGCGAGTCTCGCGGTCGGACCGTGTGCGCGCAGCATGCTGATGATGAACCGCCGTCGATCCCGCTGTTGCTCGACTTCGAGCTCGAGGAGCAACTCGCCGACGGCGACCTGTGGGAAAAAAGCCAGCACATGACGCAGGGCCCTGGAGTTTTCTTCGGATTCCAGCTCCTTGCGCAACATCTCCTGGTCGATACGGCTGTATATCTGGCCTTTGACACCTCGCGCAACGGATGCATCGACCTCACCGGACTCGATCATCTGCTCTGCGCTGCGAAATAGCGTAGCCGCTCTGCCGAGGGCTCCCGAGTTGAACTCCCTGACCGCCACATCGACGAACTCGAAATAACGTTCCCGGGTTTCTCCGCTTGTCGAAGCAAGCCCAACGACTCGTTCCATGGTCTTGACCGGGGCCGCAACGGTGTCGCCGCCCGTCGGCTGGACCCAATCCGGAAGACTGCGGCTGAGAAGCTGCAGCAGCTCGGACCCAGAACCTCCAATGCCGAGGTTTCCGACGAGACTGAGCTGATTGTGCAACTGCACTTCGCTCGTCGACGAGGCGGTCAGCTCGCCTACGATCTCTGCCAACAATGCCTGATTCTGGTTTGGGTCCTGAGCCGCTTCCCGCGGCCCACTGATGGGCACATCGATGCGGTCGAGCAGCACATTGAGACGCTCGAGGCCCTCGGCCAACCGGTTCGTGACCTCGGGTGGTTGGGCGGGGGTACTGGCACCCCCAGGGGGCGTGCCAGTGGCTGAGCTCGCACCTGGGTTCTCCCCTGGCGCTGTCGCCCTGTGACCTTCGGCCCCCGATCCCATCGGTCTGTGCACTCTCTCGACGACGGAGGTCATCAGGCTTTGCTCGTGACCAATTGTCCGAAGGTTGGTAGCGAGACCGATACGATCCGCCTCGGGGCAGATTTCGAGCAACATCGGGTACAGCGAGACCAACAGCTCCCGCAACCGCTCCTGGTCCAAGAGCTCGAACTCGACCAGCAAGTGCAGCTTCTTCGCCGCGTGAAAGAGATAGTCTGATACGGGTAGCGGGTTTGGGCCTGAGTACTGGTTACTGACCCAGGTCTGGATCGTGACCGCCACGGCGCTCGGAGCCACGGTGAGACGCTCGATCGCGTCTGCCGCCAACATCGGCGGGATCTCATCCGAAAGATACTGTCCGAAAACAGCGGTTTCGGTCTTGAACTCAGAATGCAGCTCGTGCTGGTTCCCTGTACCGGATCCGCGGTCCATAGTGCCCCTTCCCGAAAGAGGATAACATTCAAGAGCGTCGGTGGAGCACAGCTCCCATGCGTTGGATGGCGGCCACGGCCTCAACGGGAGGCACGCTCGCGAAGCACAGACGGAGAAAACCCGGTTCAGCGTTGTGACAGGCGGCGCCGGGTGTCAGATTGGCGCCGGCTTCGTCGAGCAGCATTCTCCAGATTCTGTGCTCTTCCTCCCAGGTCAGCTCGTCCATGAAGATCCTGACGTCGCAGAGCAGGAAGAATCCGGCGTCACCTTCAAGGTGGGGCAAACCCGCTGTGTTGAGGGCGGTGCACACTTGTCTGTGCGCATCGGCGAGACGGGATCTCATCGTTGCGACGTAGTCGTCGACCCACGACTCGTCACTGATCGACTCGCCGAGCAGAAATTGGGTGTCGCCCGAGCAGCAGGCCCAGTAGGCGAGTGAGTCAACCGCCTCCATGAGCTGCCGGTTTTCGCTGATGAGAACACCGCAGCGCAGCCCGCTGGCACCGAAGTCCTTGGAAAAGGCCCAAACGATATGCACCCAATCGCCAAGCTGCGCACGCAACTCGGCGCAGCTCGTGAAGGTGCGATCCCCAAATACCGACAGAGCGTATATCTCATCGAAGATGACGTGAATCTTGGAGCGCTCCGCCCACTCGAGAACTTCGAACACCTCGTTGCGGCTGTAGACCCTGCCGAGCGGGTTGTTGGGGGAGGTGAAGAGTAGAGCTCGCACCGGGCAATTCGCGGTGGCCACAGCCTTGTCAAGCAGCTGTGGAGTCAGCCGGAATCCATCGCTGGAGCGGCAATGCACCGGAACGATCGAAAGCTCGTCCCGAGTTTCGAGATCGAGCCAGAATCCTGCGTAGCTCGGGGTGGGGACGAGCACACCGTCGCCCGGGTCGCCGAGGACATAGAATAGGATTTCGAGCACGCTGCCTGCGCCAGCGAGTACGGCGATCTGTGCTGGATCAAAAACTCGGCCGAGAAACGAACGGGCCATGAAGGCAGCGAGCTGTTCCCGAAAACGGTAGGAACCGATCATCTCGTCGTAGCACAAAGCTTCGTGGGGAACGGATCGGGCGGCGGTCATTCTGGGTTCGAGCAGATCCCAGACCAAACGGTTTTCGGCAACGCACAGCGGGGTGTAACCATGTGGGCCGGGATTCGCGGAGTGCAAGAAATGTTCGACGAGGTACTCCGGAACGGGTGGAGTGTCGGCGAGAGCGATGCCTCGTTGGGAAAGAGTCGAGACCGAGGTGCTGCTTGAGTCATGCATCGCGGGGATTGTAGCGATGCCGGCGGTTTCAGGCCATTCTTCTGGTAGGCTTCGAACATGGATCTCAGTATTTTCGATATCTTCAAGATCGGCATTGGCCCGTCGTCGTCGCATACGGTGGGACCGATGCGTGCCGCCAATTTCCTGCTCGTCAAGCTGAAGAAGCACGGTCTCTTCGAGCGCACGGCGCGGGTGCGATGCGATCTTTTTGGTTCGCTGGCCTCGACAGGAAAGGGGCACAATACCGATCGGGCGGTGATCTGGGGTCTGCAGGGCCACGAGCCGGAGACCATTGACCCGGATCAGCAGGAACCGCTGTATGAACAGGTTGTTGATTCAGAAAAGTTGGTGCTCGACGGCGAACGGGCGATCGGTTTTGTGCCTTCACGCGATCTGGTTTTTAAGCCGGATGAACTACTGCCATTTCACCCCAATGGCATGCAATTCACGGTGTTTGACTCGGCTGGTGAGAGCCTCTTCGTCAAGGAGTTCTACTCGATTGGTGGGGGCTTCATCGTCGGCCATAAGACCGCCAAGGCCGATCAGCTCATCAAGGTGCCAGTGAAGGTTCAGTACCCCTTCTCTTCCGGGAACGATCTGCTGGAGATTGCCCAGAAGAAGGGCCTTTCCTTCGCCGAGATCGTCTACGCCAACGAGCACGCATGGCGATCGACGGAGGAGATCGACGCGGATCTCGAACGAATCCGCCGCGTCATGAACGAGTGCGTCGAGCGTGGATTTCAGCATCGGGGCGAGCTTCCTGGTGGCCTTGGCCTTCGTCGTCGTGCACCTGCCCTGCACAGAAAGCTCACCACTCTTGCCGAAGGCGCATACGGAGACCCTCTTGGCGCCCTCGACTGGATCGTGCTCTACGCCCTGGCCGTCAACGAGGAGAATGCCTCCGGGGGGCGTGTCGTGACCGCGCCGACCAACGGGGCTGCCGGTATTGTGCCCGCATGCCTCCGCTTTTTGGAGCGATTTGTGAAGCGCATTCCACCGATGGCCGTGCGTGATTTCCTGCTCACCGCGGGCGCCATGGGAATGCTCTACAAGACGAACGCCTCGATCTCGGGCGCCGAGGTCGGCTGCCAGGGTGAGGTCGGGGTCGCCTGCTCGATGGCCGCGGCCGGCCTCGCTGCAGCCGCTGGGGGCACACCCGATCAGGTTGAGAACGCGGCCGAGATCGGCATGGAGCACAACCTCGGACTCACCTGTGACCCGATTGGGGGACTGGTGCAGATTCCATGTATCGAACGCAACGCCATGGCTGCGGTCAAGGCGGTCAGCGCGGCCCGGATAGCCTTGCGCGCAGAAGAAAAAGGAGTCGTCACTCTCGATCAGGTGATCCGAACGATGCGCCAGACTGGGCTCGACATGCAGTCGAAGTACAAAGAGACTTCGACCGGGGGGTTGGCGATTAATATTACTGAGTGCTAAGTGACCGGGGGATTCCGGATACGGTGCACGCCACACCACAGGCGAGACGCCTGTGGCCACCAAGTCTCCCGTCGTGACGACTGTTCTGGTGGGAGCAGGCGTCCCGCCTGCGGAGAGGAACCTCGACCGGCGCCGGGATGACCGGCCTACGGCATTCCTGAAGGCCGGTGATGCGGAGAAACCCAGGTCCAGGAAAAAGGAGAGAATATGGGCAATAGAAGTAGTTTACAAAATTATCGAAATTAGATATTGTCGTCTAATGCCGGATGTTTACACTTCCCCGGTCAGCGTCTTCGAGCCGATTGCGGAGGCTCTTGCCAGACTTCTCCATCCACACGCCGAGGTTGTGTTACACGATTTTGAGAGTGGAAATGTTGCCGCGATCTTCAACGCCTTTTCGCGACGAAGGGTGGGCGATCCGTCGCTGATCGACGATGCGGCGCAGCTAGGTTCCGGCCAGGATGTTCATGGACCGCACGAAAAACGACTCTTCGACGGCCGGCGAATCAAGTACGTGAGCTCGCTGCTGAAGAACGATGACGGTG
>CAZCEX010000285.1:0-6212 GCA_964497785.1 uncultured Thermoanaerobaculia bacterium
TGCACACAGGGCCTACGGTTTGAATCCTCGTTTCGTGCGTTCGGTAAGTTAGCGCTTATGGGGGTCGGCCCCTACTTTGCGAAACCCAGAAGCGGCAACGACAAAAAGCCACCCCCGAATCGGGGGTGGTTTTTTGATAGGCTAGCAGCACCGGTTCAGTTCACTGTAACCTCGACCGAGTCGTAGAAGAGATCGGCCAGGTCGATGGCGCCATTGGCATTGCTGTCGACGCCGAAGTAGAAGCGGTGGGTTCCCGGGATGAGCGTCTGGTTGAATACCGTCGTGGCGGCCATGTCACCGATCGGCGCCTGGATCGACGCTACGATGCCGGGAATCCAGATGTTGGCGCCGGGCAGCCACCACGACCAGCCGTTGGGGCCCTCGTGCAGCATCCACCAGTCGGCGAAGCTGCCAGTGAAGCTGCCGCCCTCGAGGGAGGCTTCGACGGCAACCGTGGTTCCGTTCGACACGGTCAGCGGACCGTCGTCGCCATTGACCGTGACCTTGGCGAGGGGCAGTTGCGGAATCCACAAGGATGGGTCGCCGAAGAGAATGTACTTGTGCATCTGCCAGAAAGAGTAGTGGTGCTGACCGCCGGTGATCGGATCGTTCAAGTCGACGATGAAACGGTCGATCGCTCCCCGCCAAAGATCGCCGAGGACTCTCACTCCACTCTCATATTCTTCGTAGAAATACGGGTTCAGACCCTTGTTCGGCTCGAGCCACGCGCCGTGCTCGGAGCCCGACGTGGCACCGATGTACCCGACGGCGCCGGTGGCATTTTTGACCAGAAAGTGCTCGGCCATACTTTCGTTGTCCTTGACATCGTACTTGGAAGGCTGGATCGGCATCGGCTCAGGACGGTGGTTGGCGCCACCGTTGTACTCGGAGCCGTCACGATCGAGGTAGTAGTTGAGGTTGAAGTGAAAACGTCCGGTGAAGCACGAGGTGGCGAAGATGATCGGCAGTTTCTTCGAATTGGTGAGACCGGCGATCTCACCGTCGTCGTACCAGCCGGCCCACATGGTGCGATTGCCGTGGCCGTAGTAGCTCATGAAGCCGACGCCCTGGTTGAGCTTGTTGTTGATCTCGGTTGCGGTGGCCGGAAATACAATCGAGTTGTAGGGCGGGCTGTCCTTGTAGAGCTTGCTGACCACCAGGCCGTCGAGCGATGGCACCACGGCGTCCATTTTCTTCGGCGATCCATAAGGCCCAGTGCCCCCGTCGACCACGAGCAGCGCGTTGCGGAACCACGTCGCCATGTGGGCCGAGCTTTCGTAGTCGATGACTTTGTTTACAAAGGTCGCCATCTCGCTGTCGGTCGATGCCGGCACGCGGGCGACAGCCACATCGGGCTTCATGTCGATGTCGTCGAGGTTGACGTTCGCGATGAGCGAGCCGCCGGCGACGTCGAACTCGCCGATCTCCCAGTTGCCGTTGCCGTTCCAGTCGTCGAAATCGCCATTCGAGTCCCAGAGGTCCATGTAATAGAGGTCCGATGGGTAGTACTTGCTGCCACCGTGGGTATTGAGGGCCTTGATGTAGCGCACGGGAAAACGGTCGCTGTCACCGGCGAGCATTACGTAAGGCGTATTGTGGGTGGCTACGAAATCGGCGATGAACTTCTTGACCTTCTCGGGCTGGTCGCGGACCTCGCCGAGGTGGATCTCTTCGATCTCACCAAGAGTGACGATCGTGGTCGGCCGCCCGGTCTCGTCCTTCCAGTTCTTCAAAGGCTGCAGCTCGTCGACAAAATCGTATGGGGTGATGATCAAGAGGTGGACCTGTTGGGCGGATGAAAGACCGGGAATCATGATGGCGGTCAGCAGGGCAAAAACGACGAACAACTTCGAAGAAGACATCAAACGCTCCTTTCGCGAGACGGTGCGGCTGCGAACTGCCGCGGTGAGCGCCGGCGGTGCCGGCATGTTGGTTTTGGCTGGGTTCCGGGTGGCGTGTGTCATGGCGTGACCTCCTGTATTTCGCCCGACTAACGCCCCCGGCGGCCATCGCCCTCACCCCCACTCTCGCGTTATGTGATGCAGCGCACCTGTCAAGGGCTGGGGTGTAACGTCCATCACTTCGCCGCTGGCGTTTTCTCGAGAACGAGCTAAAGCAGGGCGCAGGACCAATCCCAACCTTGACATTGGTCGCGCGCGGCACCATATCTTCTTGGTAGAACGAATCTCACAACAGCTCCGGTCTCCTCGTGGTTGAGGTCCGGCGCGGGCGCGAATACCGGTATCACCGGGTCGTGCCTCAAGAACCCAGGGAGGCTCTTTATGAAATGGTCCACGTTTTTTGCTCTCAGTACCTGCTTTCTGATTGTCCTCACCGCAACTGGCACAGTGTGCGCACAAGGCGGCACCATCATCGTCGAGAAGCAAACCGACCCGGACGGGGCGCTCGACCTCTTCACCTTCACCGGCGACGCCTCGGGTTCGATTCAGGACGGTCAACAGATTGTTGTCTCAAACATCCCCCCGGGCCCCTACACCTCGACCGAGATCGTGCCGGCTGGCTGGAATCTGATCGACATCACCTGTGACGACAGCAACAGCAGCGGCAGCGTGGCCTCATTCACTGCCACATTCAACCTCGAGGTCGGCGAGACCGTCACCTGCGTCTTCACGAACCTCCAGCCCCTGGACTACGGCGACGCGCCGGACTCATACGGCACATTGCTGGCGAGCAACGGCGCCAGCCACGCCATCATCCAGGGCCACTCCCTGGGGCCGATCATCGACGCCGAACCCGATGGGCAGCCGACGCCGCTTGCGGATGGCGACGACATCAACCCGGTCGGCGCCGCGGATGACGAGGACGGGGTTGTACTGCCACCGTTCGTGACACCAGGAGCGACGGAAGTGGTCATCGTCGACGGGGGGCCGTCGGGCGGCATGCTCGACGCCTGGATCGACTACAACGGCAACGGCGTATTTGATCATCCGTCGGAGCATCTCTGGACCGGGATGAGCACACCGGTGATCGCGGGA
Organism: uncultured Thermoanaerobaculia bacterium; assembly: GCA_964497785.1. Classification (GTDB taxonomy): domain Bacteria; phylum Acidobacteriota; class Thermoanaerobaculia; order Thermoanaerobaculales; family Sulfomarinibacteraceae; genus CAZCEX01. The sequence continues at coordinate 2,997 of CAZCEX010000285.1, forward strand.
GCAAATCCGCCGCTCAATTTCACCGTGCCAGTGACGGCCATTACGGGCCCGACTTACGCCCGCTTCCGCCTCAGCATGCAGGGCAGCTTGCTTCCGACCAGGTCCGCACCGGACGGCGAGGTCGAGGACTACCTCATCGACACCGTGCCGGTAAGGCTCATGAGCTTCACCATAGAGTAGTCGCCATAAGGCGATCTTTAGCCAGTTCCCGTCCAGACTTGCTGGACGGGAACTGGCAAGGCGTTGTTTTGGAGCCAAACGAGACGAAGACCTCCTGGTATCCTCGGCCGATGCACCTCGAAGATCTGCCGACTCCCTGCGCCGTCGTCGACCTCGACCGGGTCGAGAAGAACGTCAACCGTTTCTCTGCGAAAGCGAAGCGGCTCGGAGTTGAGCTGCGACCGCACCTCAAGACCCACAAGTGCATCGAGGCAGCCCGCCTGCAGGTGAAGGACCACTTTGGGGGCATCACCGTCTCGACCCTGGCCGAGGCACAGTTCTTCGCCGAGGCCGGATTCTCAGACATCGTCTATGCCGTGCCGATCGCGCCCCATCGCCTCGACGAAGTGCTCGATCTCGCGGCGAGCCTCGAGCACTTCGCCGTGCTCGTCGACCACCCGGTGGTCATCCGACTGGCCGACGCTGCCGCTCGCTCGCGAGGGGCCACATTGGGTGTCTTTCTGGAGGTGGACTGCGGAGGCGGTCGATCGGGGGTCGATCCGGCGACGGAGCGGGCCCTCGAAATCGCACACCAGATCGACGCGTCACCCGGCCTCGAGCTGCGCGGTCTGTTGACCCACGCCGAGCACGCCTACTCATGCCGCCGCTGGCAAGCGGTCGAAAACGTGGCCGAGCGAGAACGGTCGGTCATGGTCGATCTCGCCCGCACACTGCGCGACAGTGGAGTAGATCCAGGAGCCACCAGCATCGGCTCGACCCCGACCTTCGCCGCCATTGAAGATCTCGCCGGGATCAACGAGGTCAGACCAGGTAACTATGTCTTCTTCGACGCCTTCCAGGCTGCTCTCGGCAGCTGCACGCTCGACGATGTGGCGTTTTCGGTACTGGCAACAGTCATCGGCCACTACCCGCAGCGCAACGAGCTCGTGATCGACGCCGGCGCCCTCGCCCTCAGTAAGGACGCCGGACCAACACACATCGATCCGGAATGTGGTTTCGGAGTGGTGCTGACCTGTGACAACGTCCCTATTCCGGGCCTGAAGGTGGTCTCCCTGACCCAGGAACACGGTCTGATCCGGGCTGATGATGATGCAGCTCTTGCCGGGTTCGCTCCGGGTACGCGCCTGCGCATCCTGCCCAACCACAGCTGCCTGGCGGCGGCGCTGCACGATTGTTATCACGTCGTCCGTGGCGACAGGGTTATCGACAAGTGGCGTCCCGTGCGAGGGTGGTGACCAGGTCCTCTCTCCATTTCATTTGTTTCACCGCGGATGATCCCAGCAAGGCCTCTTCAGGATGGTCATCCCCCGGGGATCATCCGCGGTGAAACAAATGAACCAGGTGGATGGAAACACACCTTTACCACGCAAATACATCACCACTTTCGAAGCCATCGCAGAACACCGATGAGGGGCTCTCGAACCGGGAGATCGAACCGCTCCGGTCGATCACGTAGAGCTCGCCGTCCTCGTCCTCGCCGAAGCTGGTGATGAGGATGGACGTATTGTCCCAGAGACCCTCGGTCCAGGTTCCGCCTGCACCGCGAGTTGCATACCAGATTCGCCCAGAGCAGTAATCACCGTAGAAGTAGGTTCCACCCATGCCGCAAACCTGGCCGCCACGGTATACATAGCCGCCGGTGACCGAGCAATTGCCGTCCGGGGAATGGGTGTAGGAGAGGATCGGTGCAGTGAGGGGATTGCCGTCGCAAGAATTGTAGTTGGGCATGTTGTTGCCCTCCATGCAGCTCCACCCGTAGTTCTCACCACCGGCGCTCGGGGCGGGCTGGAAGTCGATTTCTTCGACCGTTTGCTGACCGACATCGCCGATGATGAGGTCACCTCTGAGCCGATCGAAGCTGAAACGCCAGGGGTTGCGCAGACCGTAGGCCCAGATCTCGTCACAGGCATTGCCGTCACCGACGTAGGGGTTGTCCACCGGAATGCCGTAGTTGCCAACGAGACCGCAGCCCGTGATCACCCCTTCGCCGCCCTCGGTCGCTCCGTCGACATCGATGCGCAGCATCTTGCCCAGCAGGCTTGTGAGGTCCTGTGCCCTGTCGTTCGGATCCCCACCCGAGCCGCCGTCCCCCATGCCGATGTAAAGGTATCCGTCGGGCCCGAAGTGAATATCACCGCCGTTGTGGTTGGAGAAGTCCTGCTCGATTTCCAGCAGCACCACCTCAGACATCGGGTCGGCGATGTCGTCGTCCCCGGCCGACACCGTAAAACGCGAGATGCGAGTGCGATCGAGGCCCGCGCCCGGGTCGTAGGTGTAGTTGACGTAGAAGTATTTGGGGTCCTGGGTAGCGAAATCGGGGTGAAAGTCAAGGCCGAGCAGGCCCTGCTCGTTACCTCCGTTGTCGACGGCCACCGTGATGTCGAGGAATGGCGTCGCCAGAACCTGGGTGCCATCCCAGATCCAGATCTGGCCCGGCTGCTCGACAATGAAGAGCCGGTCTTTTCCGTCGCCCGCGTGTCGTACGGCGACGGGGCTGCTGAATCCGGCCATCACCGGGGTGAGCACAAGATCCGAAGGGGGCACGGCAACAACGAGGCTGCTGTGACCGATGATCATTGCCACCGTCGCGGCGACGGCCGTCAAGGAGAAGAGCTTGGAAAAAACACTGTATCGCATGCCGAAACCTCCAGCTGAACTGCTCTGTTTTTGAAGACCGTAACAGTGCGACACCACGAAGCATGGCGCGGAATACGGTCGTTTGGCCTTCGAGAGGGTCAACAGAAACTGAGTCCCGTTTACTCCCTCGGTTTGTGATGAGCGGCACACACCGCACGGATCCGAAACCGTGCGATCATGCGCAGATGACGACGACCAACAACACCAGCAGTGCCAGGCCAACCACTCGAAACCGCGACGAGATCCCTGAAGAATTCACCTGGGACCTCAGCCAGATCTACCCGGACTGGCAGACATGGGAAGGCGATCTCGACAGGGTCGAGAAGCTCATGGAGATCTACCGGGGTCTCGAAGGAACCTTGGCAGAGGGCGCCCACCGTGTACTCGAAGTCGCCAGAT
>CAZCEX010000286.1:0-6205 GCA_964497785.1 uncultured Thermoanaerobaculia bacterium
GTCGGCCCGTGATAGTCACGTACTTGAGAGTGTGCGAACTCACTGGCATCCACAGTCAACGATTTCCGCGATCGAGCGCGATAGGGTGAATCTGGGTGTCGAACGTGTAAACAGATGAGCCTCTTGCAAAACTCGCCAGCATTCCCTCTTGATGCGAGATCCAGAATCCGCGGACAGGGGTAAACCCTGTCCCTACAATAATAACCGTAGGGTCGGGGTTTACCCCCGGCCGCGATCCCAGGAATATTGCAAGGAGCTGAGATGAGAACGAACTTCGTGCCGAGAGATGTTCACCGCGGTGCCCGGGCTCTCAAAGGAATAACCGGGCCGAGTCGCCTGGGGTTTGCACCTTCATTCGAGCGCCGGGATGGTCGTCGGGTCGTTGGTTGTATTGTCGATCACCGAGGCGTAGCAGAAGACACCATCACCTTCTCGAACCTCGACCGTCACGTAGCCTGCGTTAATGTCCGTGCGGCCGGCAATGTGCATGAAGGGCTCTTGGAGCTGCCGTCGTTCACCGGGAGAAAGCGTGGGGCCCATGACCGCCAGCTCGGCGCCATCTCCGTCATACAGCCGTATCCGGACCCTCGCCTCGCTCCCCGAGGTGTTGAGCAGGCCGATGTTGGTGCGAAATGCTGTGTTCTGTGAGAGCTGCGGCAACCATCGAAGGTCACCGAGGTCAGCTGCTGCCGCCGCCGGTTCGCCGTTGAGGAACTGTCCGAACGAGCCGGTATCACCGAGGTTGTAGGTGCGTGAGGTCACGAGCACCGGCTGCTCGGATACGACCTCGAGAGCCCCGCCGCCGTCTTGACCCAGCCAATCCAACACATCTGTGAGAACCTCCTGTTGGTCGTTGGTGACCGTCAGACTCCGGGTCGTGATCTCACCTTCATCGCCGTGGAATCGCAGTTCGACGGCTGCCTCATCACCCGCCAGGTTGAGCACCGCTACATCGGTTCGCCATTGGCTGTTGTTGGCGCCGGCAGCATGTGCGGTGGCAGCGACCCACTGGTGGGCCGCACCTGGCGCCAGCTTCGCTGGAATGGTCGTAGGGTCTCCGCTGCCGTTGTCGATGACCGAAGCGTAGGCAAAGAGGATCTCGGCAGATTGTGCCGAGACGACGGCATAGCCCGCGTCGATATCCATCCGGCCACCCTGAGCGAAGAACGGCCGGTTCAACTGCATAGTCTGCTCGGGTGGGACTGTGCGTTCGATGGTCGCCACGGCGGCGCCTGCGCCGTCGAACAGGCTGATCTCGACCTGGGCATCGCGCTTCCAACCGTTGGTGAGGCCGATGTTGGTGCGGGCCTGGTCGTTCTCCTGAAGCTGCATGAGGACGACCGAAGCACCGGTCGAGAGGCTCTTTTCAGAAGCCACGCCAGGCAGGAATTGTCCAAAAGTGCCGTCGCCGGACTGGTTGTAGGTGCGTGAGGTGACCGTCAGGGGCTCGGACGAAAAGACCCGCAGCGGGCCTGCGCCCTCCAGGCCAAGCTGTTCCAAGACGTCGCTGAGGATGCTCTGAGCACCTGGGGCGAGCACGAGCTCGAGGTCGGTGGAACCATCGCCTTGGTAGTGCCGGAGGCGGATACTGTTGTCGAGGATGGAGCGGTTGAGCAGACCGACGTCCGATCGCCAGGCGCTGCCTCCGACACCGGAGGCGCGTGCCACGACGGGAATCCAGGATTCGGTCGACGCCGGCCCCACCGGGTCCGTCGAGACCCCTACCGTCGCCCACAGATCGTGCTCGGGCCAGACGTCGATCGTCGGGAAGATGATCTCGTCGGCGACCGGGTCGTGGTTCGAGAACATGACGAATACCGTATTGTCCCCCCGCCAGATGGCGAAGGTGTGGATGCCGCTGCCGCCCCCACCATTTCCGTAGGATGGGAGACCGTCATCGAGGTCGGCGAGGCTGCCGAGGGAGACCCCGATCAGGTCGATGAACCGCTCGGTGAACCAACCTCGCCCGACTCCGACGATTTCGTTGACAAGAAACGGCAGCTCGAGCATCGACTGCGTCGTCTCTTCCGTCAACAGGTCGTCGCCGTTCGGTCGATCGAAGAGCACCGAAACGAACCGTGCGATATCCGGTGCCGCCATCACTAGGCCTCCTGCTGAGGGCCCTGCCTCTAACGGGGACCGGTAGGGGTCACCCTCGAGCCCGTTGTAGCTCAGCTCGGTCGGTGCGAGCTCGATATTCAGCTGGTGAGCCTGGCGGGCTCTGGCGACCCCGATCGGCCTGAAGATGTTCTTCTGGAGATAGTCCACGAAGCCTAGACCGGTCGCCTGTTCGAGCAACATGTCGAGCATCATGTAGCCGTAGTTGTTGTAGTCCCAGTTACTTTCAGGCGAAAAGGCGAACGGGTGACTGACGATGTACGAAACGATCTCTTCCTGACTGGGTGGAGAGTCCTCCCCCGTAGCTTCGCTTACGAGGTCGTTGATCAGGTAGATGTTGTCTTCGGAGTAGAGGCCGCTGGTGTGGGTGAGCAGGTGGTCGACGGTAATTGTGTCGAGGAGCGGGTCGGTCGTCTCCCCGGGCAGAGGATGAAGGTCGAGGACCGACTGTACGGTGGTGTCATAAGCCAGATCGCCGTCTTCGATGAGCTGGTGGATCGCGACCGAGGTGATGCTCTTGGCGATGCTGCCGATGCGGAAGAGGGCCGTCGGCTTGAGCGGTGCCACCTCCGGCTCGTCAAGGGTGTAGCCCCGGGCCATGACCAGACGACCATCTTTGACCAGCGCGGCGGTTGCGCCCTGGATCTCGTAGTCGCGGAGGAAATCCTCCATCATCGTATCGACGGAAGCGAGCTCGACCACGTCCTGCCCGGTGGTGGTCAGAACCCGCCTGTCATGAGTCGCCGGCAGGATTCGATCGACGATGATGTCGAGGATGGCCGCCTCGTGCTGGTTGGCGACCGTGCCGTTGACTCCCCAGGGCGCGTTCACCGCCACGACCAATTTGAGGGCCGGCACGCAGAAGACGAACTGCCCGCCCCAACCCCAGGCTGTGTAGACGTTGTAATCGGTGCCGTAGTCGACCCACCACAGCCAGCCGTATTGGATGTCGGTGAGTGGGCCGAAGCGACCGATGCCGTGTACGTCCGGGTAGGTTGTGCGGTTCACCCAGTATCGTGAGACGACCTGCTCTCCGCTGTAGACGCCGCCGTCGATGAACAGCACGCCGAGCTTGGCGGCATCCTCGGTGCGTAGCGCCAGACCGGCGCCGCCGTTCTCGTAGTTTCCTGCCAGGATCCAGGACCGGTCGGTGATTCCCAGGGGAACGAAGAGATTGGCATCGGCATACTCGATCGTGCGCATACCGGTGGCCTCGGTTATGGCCACCGACAGCAGGTGGGTGGCTGCGGTGTTGTAGTTCCACCGGGCGCCGGGTTCGGCGGCCATCGGCTTGTTGAGAATGTCCTCCGTCGGTGTCGAGCTGCTGAGCCAGGGCACCACCTCTGTGTCTTCATTCCACTCGAAGCCGCTGGTCTGGGTCAGGAGGTGACCGAGCGTGATCTGATGCTTGGCGGGGTCGCCCGGTATGAGGTCAGGCGGAAGGTACTTCACCAGGGGGTCGTTGACCCGTTCGATGAATCCCTGCTCGATGGCGATGCCAATGAGAATCGAAATGACGCTCTTGGTCACCGAGCGCATGTCCCTGAGCGTGGTGTCGGGGCCAAGCCAGTGCTGCTCGCCGACGACGTACCCGTCGCGGACCACGACCATTCCTTTGACGTAACCCAGATCCTGCATTGCGACGAAGGCCCTCGAAAGGTCCGTCGCGTCCATCTGGCGCTCACCTGGAGTCGATCGGGGCAGCGGCTCAAAGCCCGCCACCGAAGAGGCGAAGAGTAAGGCGCAAGTGAAGATAGTGCCGTTGACGAGCCTGGTACCCATGTTTCCCTCCTCGACGGTGCTTCGAATCTCTACTTCAATGTACGTGGCAGCGATCTCGGAGTTTTTCTTGACCTTTCCATTATTCGTTCATCAGTTTTCGAGGCCGAGCGCACGCGCCCGTTCACCTGAAACTGATGATCGAAGAATGGATCTGATAGTGGTTATTGGTCCCTGATAAGGTGTCCACATGCTGCTACCAAGGAGCTGTTTCAAATACGCGATCTTTGTCGCGGTTGGTTTCGTTGCCGTCTGGGGGCTCATTGTGCTCTTCGAGGATTCGCTGATTTTCTTCCCATCCACCTACCCTGCGGGTTTCTGGGATACCGAGGCCGTTTCTCGTGGCAGCGGCGTCGATATTGAGGACTGCTTCTTCGACACCGACGACGGCCTGCGCTTGCACGGGTGGTGGGCACGGCCGGTGGCCGACCGGGACAGCCGAGACCTGCCCGTCGTGCTCTTTTTCCATGGCAACGCGGGCAACCTGAGTGACAGGGCGGGCTTTGTTGCTGACTTGTGCGGCCTGGAGGTCGAAGTGCTCATTGTCGACTACCGCGGCTATGGTCGCAGCGAAGGGCGCCCGAGCGAGCAGGGTCTTTATCGTGATGCCGAAGCGGCGTGGCGATTCTTGACTGTTGAAAACGAGGTGCCGGATGACCGGATCGTTCTCCTTGGGAAGTCGCTCGGCGGAGTGGCAGCGGTCGATCTTTCAACCCGGATCCACCCGGCGGGGCTGATCCTCCAGTCGTGCTTTACCTCGGTACCCGACATGGCGACCCGCTACTACCCGTTCGTGCCCCGGTTCATCGTGCGCACCCGGATGGACAATCTCGACAAGATCGGTCGAGTGAGCTGCCCAGTGCTCGTCGTGCACTCCACGGGCGACGAGATCGCTCCGTTTGACATGGGGCGCAGGCTGTTCGACGCGGCAGAGGAACCGAAGAGCTTCTTCGAGATCCAGGGCGCCGGCCACAATGAGACGATCGCAGTTGGGGGAAGACAGTATTTGGAGGCGCTCGGCGGGTTCGTGCACGAGGTTGTTGCCAACGAAACCTCGACTGTGGACTAAGGAAAGGCAAGTTCCCCTTCAAAACGGCGTTCGCGATCGCAGTCCTTCGAACCGCGAGAAGTCGCGGTCGGTGGTGATCCACTCGCAGCCCCACTCGATGGCGAGGGCAGCCAGCCAGGCGTCCTGAAGGTATTTTGAGTATGTCTATATGTCAAACCTGCAGCATCGCCGCCCCGAAAACCCCCGCCGAATCGCCGAGGGTGTGCTGCAGAATCGGGGTGAGCAACTCGTCAGAGAAGAGGTAGGGCGCGATGCGTGCACGACCTTCTTCGTAGAGACAGTCGGCGTTGGAAACACCGCCTCCGAGGACGATGGCGTCGGGGTCAAGAACATTGATCAGGTTGGCCACGGCGCGGCCGTAGTGATCGAGCCAGGTATCGACACAGGTCGTGGCGGCGGCATCGCCGTCGCGCCACCGATCGACGATGGTAGGTAGCTTCATGTTGTCGCCGCTAACCTGGTGGTAGTGCCGTTCGACCCACGGCCCGGCGAGGTAAGTCTCGACGCAACCGGCCTGGCCGCAGTAACACTGGCGGTCGCTGTCCGGGCGCAGGACCATGTGGCCCCACTCGCCGGCGATCGATTGTGGGCCCTCGTGGATTCGGCCGTCGATCACGATGCCGCCGCCGACGCCGGTGCCCATGATGACGCCGAAGACGACGCGGTGGCCGCGGGCGGCGCCCATGGTGGCCTCGGCGAGGGCGAAGCAGTTGGCGTCGTTGGCGAAGGCGACGGGCTGCCCGAGCAAGGCCTCGATCTCCTGGCGGAAGGGGGTGCCGTTGAGGCAGGTGGTATTGGAGTTCTTGACCAAGCCCTGCCGAGTGACACTGCCCGGCATGCCGACGCCGATGGGGCAGGGGAGTGGAATGTCACACCCGGCAGCGAGCGCCCGGATGAGTTCCGTCACCTGCTCGGCAATATGTAGGTAACCGTGATCGGGCTCGGTGGCGACGCGCCGCCGGAGGCGGACCTCGGGCTGGTGCCGCGGTCCATCGAGGACCACGCCTTCGATCTTGGTGCCGCCGAGGTCGATGCCGATGCGAGGCGCTGTTTCCGAGGTATGGCTTTGCATGAGTGGCTCCTTGTCCCGCGCCCCGGTGATCGGTAGGACGTTTTCGCCGAAGGGCTGCTGCATCATATCGGACGAACGGGTGGAGCGAGCTGCCGAGCCGACCTTGTACCCAGCACCGGCCTTCTGGGATGCCGTAGGACGGCCATCCCAGCGTCGCATGAGCAGCG
>CAZCEX010000287.1:0-6189 GCA_964497785.1 uncultured Thermoanaerobaculia bacterium
CAGCCTGGTTCAACGGGAGAAGAAAGAAATTCCCGTCAAGGCAAAGCAATATCTATCCGATACCTCAGCTCATTCCCACGCCGAAGTATTGCCCGACTCGAAGTCGTCGGAGAAGATGTGGTCGATGTTCGAAACCTCGAGACCGAGGTCGAACAAACGGAAGGCCCCCAATGCGGCGGCGTCGATCTCGACCTGGTAGCTCCCCGGCGCCTGGCCCGCCGGCACGTGGACCGTCAGCTCGCTCGTCGCCTCGCCGTCGGCCGGCGGATCCACCGGGGTCGGATCGAAGGTGCACGAGAACGGCGGAGACGCACACGACAGGTCGACGTCGCTCGAGAACCCGTTGAGGGACGACACCGTGCAGGTGGTCACCGCATCCTCCCCGGGTGCCGCACTCACCGCCGCCGGGACGCAGGCAATATCGTAGTCCTGGATGCGGAGCACCATGTCGTACCTGCGGATCGACCCCCCCGAATTCCCGACGATTTCAAACTCGTGATCTGCGAGGCTGACGTCGATGGAGGAGAACGTCAGGTAAGAATTGTCGCTGCCATTGGCGGGCACCGTCAGAGGGTTTTTGGAAAAGGAGGTAGTCATCGGCGGCGAACCCTCGATCGACAGACTCACCGAACCCGAGAAGCTGTTCACAGAGCTGCCGTAGACCCGGGCAGCGTTTGCAAGATAAGCCCCCGGCACTGCCAGGACAATACGTTTCGTCCCGTACAGGATGTAATCGCTCCGCGGTACGTAGATCCCGCCTGTGTCGGTCGGCCCTGTCGGGGAGCCCTCATTACCGCCCCAGACCACCAACTGGCCATAGCTCGTCGTCTGCTGCCTGTAGACCGCCGTGTGCCCGGTTCGAGCCGACGGCGCATTGGTCACCGAGGTCGTCAACCATTTCTGATTGAAGTAGTTGAAGATGCCGCCGGTTCGCAGGGCGCCAGTCGACCCTTCCCCACCCCAGACGATCATGGTCTTGCCGGTCCACACCGCCTCGTGGCCCCATCGGGCTGTTGGCGCGCTTGCTGGGGTGACCGGCTCCCAGTCGTTACTCGAGGGTTCGAACGCCCCGCCGTCCAACAACCCACTCGTTCCGTTGCTCGTCCCGCCCCAGACCAGGAGGCGCCGGTCGGCGACGTTCGCATTCCACGACATCACGACTCCGGAGTGATCCCAGCGCGCGGCCGGAGCGTCCGCGGTTGCCATCGCCTGCCATCGTGGCGGGTTGAAGAGCATCGCCAACCTCCGCCCGTCCCCGAGCGCACCGGAGCCGTTCTGCCCACCCCAGATCACCGCGTAGGGGTAACCCCCGGGGAAGAAGCCGATAACGTGGTCGCTGCGTGGGCTGGGGTCCGTCACGCTACCGGTCTCGGTCGGCAGCGTGGTCCACGAGTTGCTCGTGCTGTACTCGGCGCCGGTGCCGATGTGGTAGCTGCCGCTCCAGCCCCCGAAGACCAGCATCGTGCCACCGGCCCAACACGCCGCGTGGTAGCGGCGCGCGTCAGGGACGTTGGTGACGGTGGTGGTCGACCAGGTGTCGCTCGAAGGTGCGTACCGGCCGCCGGTGTCGAGCTCGCCGTTCGACCACCCGCCCCAGACGATCATTTGGCTGCCGGACCACACCGCCGTGTGATCGCCGCGCGAACCGATGCCTGAACCGCCGCTCGTCATCGAGACCCACGAGTTCGTAGCCGGCAGGAATCGGCCTCCGTTCCACAACGTCCCTTGAGTTCCCATACCGCCAAAGATGATCATCTCGGATCCCGTCCACACCGCTGTGTGGAGCTCGCGTACAGAGGGCGTATACGTGCCGATTGCAGTGTCCGTCCAGGTGTTCGCGTCCGGGGCCCGCTTGCCGAGCAGACCAATCTCGTACTCCGCTCCCGGCTCGATCGTCGCCGGCTCGACGCCATCACACCTCTGCGCCCACCAATCCTCGAACTCCAGCTTGCGCCAGCTCATGTGCACGACCCGCCGGTACCCGTCCCGCGTCTCGAGCACGGCCGCGCTCCACCACCGGTCATCGGCGTTCTGGAGCGGGGCAAGCTGCCCCTTCTCGAGATCCGCGACGGCAACGTCGAGACCGCCGACGAGCCCCTCCCATTGCGATGGCGAGAGATAAAGACGAGGAACGTCGCCCTCCCGCATGACCTCGTACTTGGCCAGCTTCAGGCCGTAGCGCACCCACTCCGTCTCGGTCAGCTCTCCGTGTGCGGGCTGCTCCAGTCCCTTCGCCGCCGCGCCCGCGAGCTCGACCTCGGCCTGCCGTCTTCCCTCACCGTGAATCGCCCGGTCCTCGGCGAAGGCTTGCCGCGCCGCCCTGCCCACCAGCAGCGGACGCGCCAGGCACTCGGCAGCGAGCACCGGGTCGTACTCCAGGGCGAGGAACAGCTCGTCGAGCATCTCCGGGTCCAGCGTCTCGGCGATGATGCGGTCGAGCTCCGCTTGCAGGTCGGCCTGGGTGATCGGCCGGTGCCAACGCTCGGTCAGGGCTGTCGACAGACGAAGCGTGTCGTCGACCTTGCGCCGCAGTACGTGCTCCGGCAGGACGTCCGAAAGCGGCGGCTTCGGCCCCGGGTTCTGCGCAGGCCAGATCCTGTGCTGCCACAAGACCCCCTCGACGGCCCGTTGCCAATCGACGCGCTCCTCGAAGGTCAATGCGGCGTTACCGGAGAAAGCAACCTCCGGCACGAGGATCGCCAGTGTCAGACAGACCATCGCACAAATCCCACAGCAGCGATCGAATATTGAGATTAATTCGCGCATGAAACCTCCTGTTTTGTAGGATTATAACTCGGCCAAACCCATTCGTGAATTCTGGGTTGCCGGGCGCCACACCTGGAGACACCCTGTCCACCGGCGAGAGCACGGGTTGCCGATGACATGCGGTGCACCGACTCCTCAGCCTGGCACGGGTCCTGCTATGGTTTTCAAACCATGACGCACGCAACACGCCTCCGCACGCCTCTCCTCCTTTTCATGGTGGCCTGGCTTCTCAGCGACGCGCGCCTCTCCCTGCCTCAGGAAACCGAACCGGCGGGCCGTTTCGGCGGCGAGGTCGAGGTCACGGTCGTCAATCTTGAACTCCGGGTGCGGGATGCGGAGGATCGCCCCGTGACCGGCCTCGGTCCGACCGACTTCGAGGTCCTGGAAAACGGTGAAACGATCGAGATCAGCCACTTCTTCGAGGTCAAGCCGCCGGACCCCAGGCCGGACTCGCCTCCTCCAACCGCCCCCCCATCTGAGGACATCGGGCCCGGAGCGGGAGATACGAGCCGCCTGGTGCTGCTCATCGACGATGAGAACATTCGCCCGAACCGGCGCAACCAGGCCCTCGACGAACTCGGCGACTTTCTCACCAGCACTATCACCTCACCCCCACCCCGGGTCACGATCCTGAGATCGTCGCGCGGCCTGAAGTGGGTGCTCGACGACGCCGTTGACCCGAAAGAGGTGCGTGCGGCGTTGCACAGCCTCCGCGCCGGGACCGGCGGCGCAGTATTTTCCGACGCGGATTTCCGGACCCTGGTACTCGACATCCGAAACGCATCGGGCCTCACAGAGGCCCGAGCGCTCGTCCGCCAGTACGCCCAGCAGCGATTGATCGTTGCACGCGCAACCTTCAACGCGCTGGCAGCTACCCTGTCAGTATTCTCCGGCGAACCGGGACGAACGATCCTTCTTTACGTCGGTGACGGTTTTCCGGTCGAACCCGGTGGAGAAGCCTTCAAGATGTTGGATGACGCCTACCCCGGGAAGGGCGTATTGACCGAGATCGCCGAGTACCAGCTTCGACCTGAGCTCAACGACCTGATCGAACAGGCCAATGCCGCCGGCGTCACCTTCTCGGCCTACGATGCCCGAGGCCTCGATGTCAGCTCGGCTGCCGGCGTAGACGGCGCGATTGGCATGGGCTCCCTGGAGGGCTTCGAGCTCGACAGGATCCGCCGCAGCTCGCGGCAAGCCCCCCTCGCAGCCCTCACCGACGCAACCGGGGGCTCTTTTTCGCGCACCGACAACACCATCGGGGACCTCCTCGAGATTGTCGACGACGACCTGACGACCTACTACTCGATCGGTTTTGAGTCTCGTATCGCCAAGGGTGCGGCCAAACGTGAAATCAAGGTCGAGGTCAATCGCCCCGGATTGACGGTTCGCCACAAATCGAGTTTCACCCCTCGCAGCGCCGCCGAGCAGAGGGCTGATGCAACCCTCGCCGCCCTGTACCTCACACCGAAAGAGAACCCACTCGCTCTCGGCGTTCGACCGATGAAAGCGGAGAAAGAGAGCCGCCGCAGGTACCTGCTTCCGGTCGAAATCCTCATTCCCCTCGAGAGACTGATGTCGCTGCCGTCGGCGACCGGCGGAGAAATCTCACTCGAGCTGCTTTTTGTCTCCTGCAACGAGCACGGCACAACGTCCCCGGTTCAGCGCGTCGAGGTCAAAGGGCCTCGACCGCAACCCAAAGGCGACCAGCCGCCGGTACTCAGCCATCGTGTCACTTTGCAACTCGAACCCGGGGAACACCGTCTCGCCGTCACCGTTCATGACCTGATCGGTGGGACGACGGCGAGCGTCGTTGGATCGCTGTCTGTTCCTTGAGTCAGGCTCATCGTGGGTGGCAGCCGAGAGGCAATATCGGGCCATTGAAACGCCAAGACGCAAAGTTTTTCTTTTGAATAATTTATTAGCTTTCTTCGCGTCCTTCGCGTCTTCGCGGTTCAAAATGAAGCTGCTCGCGCCGGTACCAGCCTGATTTGTGGGGATACCCTTGATGCGCCTCAACCCGAGTACGCTGGTGGCATGAGGAACGCCCCCAAGAACCACGAGCCCCGGCAGAGAAAGCTCGGACTCTGGATCTGCACCGCCCTCGTGCTCGGCAACATGGTCGGGTCGGGCATCTTTCTCCTGCCGGCCTCGCTTGCCCGATTTGGTGGTATCAGCATCCTCGGGTGGCTCGTCACATCGGTGGGTGCTGTCTGCCTCGCTCTCGTCTTCGCCCGTCTCAGTGCCTTGCTTCCGGCCGCGGGAGGCCCTTACGCCTATACACGAGCCGGCTTCGGCGACTTCACGGCGTTCCTGGTCGGCTGGGGTTATTGGGTCGCCCTGTGGACCGGTAACGCGGCCATAGCGGTCGCCTTCGTCGGCTCGCTCGCCTACTTCTGGCCGAGCCTCGACACCAACCCCGCCATTGGGGCAGCCGTTGCCATCTTTTCAATCTGGGTTGTCACTGCGATCAATACGATCGGCGTGCGCACGGCCGGCCTGGTGCAACTCGTCACCACCATCCTCAAAGCCCTGCCGTTGTTGGCGCTGGCGACGGTCGGTCTGCTGTACCTGGATACGAGCCACTTTGTCCCCTTCAACAATACCGGTGGGTCCGCCATCTCGGCCGTGGCCGCCACCGTCGCCTTGACGCTGTGGGCATTCTTGGGCCTCGAGTCGGCGACCATTCCGGCAGACGAGGTCCACAACCCGGCCCGCACTATCCCCACCGCGACCGTAGTCGGCACGCTGATCGCCACTCTGCTCTACATCCTCGGCACGGCAGCCGTCATGGGGGCGGTTCCGCCGGCCGAGCTCGCAGCATCGACGGCGCCCTTCGCGGACGCAGCACGTTCGTTGTGGGGTTCGTGGGCCGGTTGGGCAGTCGCCGCAGGCACCGCCATCGCCTGCATCGGCGCCCTCAACGGGTGGATGCTGCTCGCCGGTCAGGTCCCTCTCGCCGTCGCACGCGACGGTCTGTTTCCGCCCATATTCCGCCGCCTCTCCGGCACGGGCGCCCCGAGTGCCTCGCTCGTCATCTGCGCCACCCTCATGACGCTCCTGGTCGGCATGAACTACACCAGGGGCCTGGTCGGATCCTTCACCTTCATCATCCTGCTCGCCACCCTGGCAACTCTCGTGCCCTACGTGCTCTCGACTCTGGCCCTGCTGGTCTTGACGTTTCGCGGAGAGGTTCCACCCGCCCGCCATACCCTCATCCGGATCGTCGGTGTTTCCCTATTTGCTCTCGTCTACTCTCTCGCGGCAATCATCGGTTCTGGAGGCGAGACCATCGTCTGGGGCTGCGTGCTCTTCTGCACCGGCGTCCCGGTATTCCTGTGGATCAAACGCAACAACGGATCGCGGCGGGCACCTGGGGGATGACACATTCCTTGGTTTCCCTTCCGCAGGCGGGACGCCTGC
>CAZCEX010000288.1:0-6165 GCA_964497785.1 uncultured Thermoanaerobaculia bacterium
GGGGTTGGCCGGGAGGGTCCCGTCATTGCCGAAAACCCCTATTTCTCCTCCGCCAATACCTCCCGTCCACGCGGGAGAGCACGTCAGGTGACGGAAATCCCAGCTCATGGGATCTACGAATAGAGGATCGGCGGTGATCTCGCCGACTGTGGTCATGCCATCTGGGTGGGCCTTGATGCCGTTGCGCCACAAAAGGTTGTACTCGGAAACGATCTCCTGGGCCTCGCTGAGCAGGCCGAATCCGTTGAAGGCGGCGATCGAATGGCTGACGGTGACAGGGTCGCAGTGGCCGTAGAGATCGTGGGTCTTGAAGCCCGCCGTGCGGTTGCGCACGATGGTGTTGTACTCAAAGGTGCCGTCATAGAGCTTCACGCTGTTTGAATTCCACAGAAGGACGCCGAATTCGTTGTGCATGATCAGATTGTTTCTGACCAGCGGGTCCGGAGTCACGTAGTTGGCCAGCACCAAGATGCCGACGCTTTGATTCTGCTGGATGATCGAGTGCTCGATCGTACACGTCAGGTAGATTTCGAAAGCGTTATTGAAGTGGCTGACGACGGCGTAGGCGATGTGAGTCGCTCCTGTGCTGTCGTCGAGCATGATGCGGGAGCCGATATCCACCGGGTTGCCGGAGGCGGCGCCGCCGATGAACAAAATCGGACTTTCCGGCGTTCCGATCGCCGTCAGAACACCAGTGACGGTGAGGCCGGCCGAATCGACGAAGTGCACCTCGACCCCTGGCTCGATCGTCAGCTCGACCCCCGATGCCACCGTGACGGGGCTGGTGACGTTGTACGGGTTGCCGGCCTCGGTCCAGGTCGTATTTACGTTGATCGTGCCGCTGACGTCGGTGGCAAGGACGGGGACCGAAGAAACCAACACAGCAACAGCAACGGCGATGACATTGAGCAGATGACTTCGAAGCCTCATGCTGGACCTCCGGGAATGGCCGCGGTTTACGGCCGTCTTCTTTTTGAGATTGTACCCGTATTTTCGCGAGATTTCTGGTCTTAGGCTCTTTCACATTCTAACTCTCAACAAAGTTGAGAGCTGGTTCTTTCAGCGAGTTCGCGAAGGTAGAAGCGGCGTCCCGCCGCTTTCCAAGACGTTTGAACGCGGCAAGATGCCGCGTCAACTCTCTTGCGCGCAGCGCCTTTTGCGCCGAGCGAAGCTTCGGCGGAGTCGTAGGCGCTTAGCGTTCACCTCCGGGCAGCGGCGGTTGACATTGGCAGCGTCAGCAAACGCTGCCGCTGTCTCCACTAACCGCTAATCGCCAATTCCTGACGGCTCACCGCCCCGGTCTTGGTTGTGGCGCCGCCAATCCTATGCACTACACATTCCTGAGCGCACAAGAAAGGGCCCGGCGTTACCGCCGGGCCCCTTGGTCCTAGGCTCGAGAGCCGATTACTTCTCGGTTGGCCTGAAGTCGACCCTACGGTTCATCGCACGACCTTCTTCTGTGTCGTTCGCGGCAATGGGTTCGTTCGGACCGAAGCCCTTGGTGGTGAGCCTGGCGGCTGCGACCCCATTCTCGACGAGGAAGTCCTTGACCGATTGCGCACGCTTTTCAGAAAGCTCCATGTTCCAGGCCAGAGAACCGGTGTTGTCGGTATTGCCCTGGATCTCGATCACCCACTGGCGGTTCTTCTTGAGGTAGTTCGCGACGTTCTTGAGCACGGAGGCGGCCTCTTTCTTGATCGTCGCCTTGTTGGTGTCGAAGAGCACCCTGCCTCGGACCATCCACTCGTCGCCGACGAGCTCGATGCCTTCGACCGGGCAGCCTTGCTTGTTCACCGGAACGCCTCTCGGGGTGCCTGGGCACTTGTCGAGGTAGTCGGGCACTCCGTCACCGTCGCTGTCGAGCGGGCAACCGTCGGAGTCAACCGGGGCGCCCTTGGGCGTATTCGGGCACTTGTCGAGGTAGTTGGGCACACCGTCACCATCGTCGTCGAGGGGACAACCATTCTTGTCGACCTTGACACCCTTGGGTGTGCCTGGGCACTTGTCGAGGTAGTTGGGTACGCCGTCGCCGTCGTCGTCGAGGGGGCAGCCGTGCTTGTCGACCTTGACGCCCTTGGGCGTGCCTGGGCACTTGTCGAGGTGGTTGGGCACACCGTCGCCGTCGTCATCCGGGTAGAGGAAAACGTCGGTCACGAACTGCTGCATTTCGGTTGCGGAGGTCAAGGCCATGCCGGGCTTGACATAACCTGCGCCACCCGTCGTCACCACCTCTTCGAGCAAGGCGGTGCCTTTTCTGTCGTTGCCGATCTGGACCGCATAGATCTCGAGGTTTTTGCCAAAAGCGTTCTTGAGCGCACTGGCAGCCTCGACCTCTTTCGTGTTCATGTGTCGGCCGTCGCTGACGATGACGACTGCTGTCGGGATGTTCTGGCGTGTGAGGTCGTCGCCACTGGCGCTCAGGGCCAGGTTCAACGGGCTGCCGCCCCCCGCACAGTTGTAGCTCTCGAGGGCCTTCGCAACGGCCTCGACGGAAAAATCGTCCAGACTGGAGAGTACGACCGTTTTTCCTTTTTCATCACAGCTACCGCGGCCGAAAGTGCGAACCTCTCCTTCGTATCCAAGCTCGGGAATGCTCTGGTTGAGGGCCTCCAGGAACGCTCCAGAGATGTCCAGCTTGCGCTCGCCCCCGGACCGGTCTCCCATCGAAACAGATCCGTCGGCTATGATGACGAACTGGTCGACCTTTCGCACGTACTTCTCCGGGTCGAATGATGCCGTTTCGAATGTGGTCGAATGATGGGCGCAGGCCTGTGTGAGTAGTACGAGGCTGGCTATCAGTACTGCATATAAGGCAACTCTTCTCATTCTTCTTCCTCTCCCTTTCTGATCTTCCTATTTCCCGAGCCCCAGAATAGTGCCGGGGATCCTTCGCTGCTGACGCACGGTCAATGATGCCAGTCTGCCAGATTCCCCGGTAGGGTGCAATATCATCTGCAGGGAATATTAGCGGTGATCTCGTTCTCAATCTCAAAGATCGTTGCTACACTCTGTCGATTAACTGAAGCGTTCGGCTTCAGGTCCAGGTTGAGGGCGCGCGAGCCCTATTAATGAAGGAGGGGGAATATGAGCGTATTTCGTTTGAGCGTGGCAACACTTTGTCTGGTTGCCTTGGTGGTACTACCAACAACGAGCTGCACGAGGGCGGAGGATGCTGCGGAGACGGTCTCCGATACCGCGACCGAGATAGGCGACGACGTGGCGGGGGCGGCGGTTGACGCCGCCGATACCGCCGGCGAGGCGATTGCAGACGGCGCTGATGCAGTTGCCGACGCGGCTGATGAGGCGATCGACGCCACCGGCGACGCGCTCGACGCCGGCACCGACGCTGTCGGAGAGGTCGTTGATGACGCGGGCGAGGCCATCAAGGACGCCGGCGAGGCGATCCAGGACTGAACCGAGCACCATCGGAATAGACGGCCGCCCTCGTGGGCGGCCGTTTTTGTTCGATGTCGCTCAGCGGACCGCGCTGGTCGTTGGAGAGGGTAGTTGCGGATCGGGCATCAGCTCGATCTCGAGTTCTGGATAGGGGGGCGCTTGTGGCACGACGACCCCGGTCGCGATCTCGGCGATGAAACCGGTGGCCGAGATGGAGAGATCGTAGGTCCCGGGCAGGGTCAGGCGGTGGAAGTCGCCGACTTCGGGGTCGGTAAGGACCCACGATCGTGCGGCAGCAGTGTCGTGATCGATGAGCTCCACCCGTGCCGAGAGAGGGGCGCCTGCCGGGTCGCGAACGATCCCGTGGATACCGCGCTGGGTCTGTTGGAGGAAACCGAGGAGAGCACGTTGGTTGGCGTGCCAGATCTCATCCAGTTGCTCCGAAGGCAGGAGCTTCTGACCTGAGACCTCCACCGTCAGCTCGCGCCCGCCACGGAAGAAGGTCATGTAGTCCTGGCGGCCGCCGGAGATCGAATACCAGTCCGCGCCGTGGGTGACCCCCGGCCTGCAGACGTCGGACGTGCATCGTGGTGTTCTGCAGTCGTCCATGTAACCGGGCGGCCCGTCCTGTTGGGCTGCCGTCGCCCAGCTCGTCGAGATGTCGAGCAACCAATCATCGTCCGGGTGGCGGTCACACCAGGTATCCCACGGGTAGTTGACGATCTCTGCGCCTCCGTGGAGATTGGCCGACAACGTGAAGGAATGAAGGGCGGCGAAGGCCATCATGGCCTCGGTCTCCCGCCACCATGGCCAGCCGTCCGGGTGCGGCCCATCTTCGGGGTCGGGGTAGTTGCGGTTCGGGTTGACGGATGTTGCCCCGCCTTGAGTGGTC
Organism: uncultured Thermoanaerobaculia bacterium; assembly: GCA_964497785.1. GTDB lineage: Bacteria > Acidobacteriota > Thermoanaerobaculia > Thermoanaerobaculales > Sulfomarinibacteraceae > CAZCEX01. The sequence goes on from CAZCEX010000288.1 coordinate 4,289, forward strand.
GTGAAGAACCGGATCGCCCGTGAGACTGTGTGATTGCCACCGAAGTAGGTCCCGTCCGGGTTGGCGAGGGGGTTGATCCAGATCTCGGTCCCGCGCACGAGTTCGGTGACCTCCGGATCGGGGCCGTAGCTCTCCAGGAGCTCCCAGGCCAGGCGCAGCAGCAGGACGAATCCCGCGGTCTCGTCGCCATGCATCGTCGAGGTCAGAAGAACCTCGGGGATCGGGTTTTCCACTTCGGGCTCCTCGGTGATCTGGAGGGCGAGCAGACGGTGGGGTGTGACGATGTTCGTCGTCGATCCGAGATCGACGAGATTGCAGATGAGGGGGTGCTCGTCAGCGAGACGCTGCATGAGGGCCACATACTGGTCGTAGTCGGGGTAACAGTCCCAGGCGGGCTCGCTGGTGTGCTCCCAGCCCGGCTCGCACATCGACACATCGGTGGTTTTCGGCGGAGGCAGCACCTCGTACACGAAGCCGTGAGCCTGGAGCGTTGGCAGCTGTGAGGGCAGGACCGTGACGATCGCGACCTCTCCATCAAAATCCTCGACAGATACGAGCCGGCCAAGCTCGCCAAGCAGAGATGGATCTTCGAGGGGCACTCGAAGCTGCAGTTGAGCTGGTTCGGCAAACGTCGCCGCAGCACACAGGAGCACCAGCGACGTGAACAGCAAGATCCGTGGTCGGGTGGGAATCGTCATCACGATATCCTATCAGCGGCACTCTGCGAGGAACCGGGCCAGGCGCTCACCGATCGGTTTCGAACGGCGATCATTGGCGCAGGCGGCAGCGGCGGCGCCGATGTGGTCCGCCCGGCCGGGATCGGCAACAATCAGGTCCATGGCCGCTGCCACTGCGTCAGGGTCGCGCGGAACCACGGTCCCGGTGTGGTTGTCCTCGACGAGGTCAGACACTCCCGGCCAGTCGGTTGCGATCACCGGGCGCCCGCAGGCCTGAGCCTCGGTGATGGCGCGGTGGCCCCAGTCGGAACCAGGTGCAGCGAACAGGACGGCATCCATGGCGCGCAGGAGGTTGGGCAGATCCTTTTCGCGTTTTCCGGCCCAGGTGACCCGGTCCGCCAGGCCGAGGGTCGCAGCGCGTTGCTCGAGCTCGGGTTGCAGCTCGCCGTGGCCGATTACGAGGACACCCCATCGGCTCCTGGTCCGGGCCGCTGCATCGAGCAGGAGTTCGAAGCCGCGGCCCTGGGCCAGCTTGCCGACCATTCCCAGAATCGGCCTCGAGTCGTCGATCCCCAGAGCCGACCGCGTCTCCCATCTATCGACACCCTCGGGGAAAAATCGTTTCTCGACGGTCGCCGGGATGGTGACGACCGGTCTGTCGGTCAGGGTTTCGGTCAGGGGGATGGCGGCGGCGAAGGGGGCTAAGGCGCCCGCGGCTCGGTGGGCCAGGGCGCGGTGCCAGGGGTCGCGACGCAGGTGACGTGGGCGTCTAAAGGCGCGAACGAGCTTCGCTCGCTTGTGGACGCCGGCGGCGACGGCCTCGAAGTGATCGTGAGGGAGGTGGCTGATGACGACGTCGCAGGTTGACGCGAGCTGTCGGAGGGTCTGCAAGTTTCGGCGGATGTGGCCGATCCGGCGTTCCTTGGCGAGTGTGGGCTCGGCCCAGTCGAGGTCCGACAGGCGGCGCTCGAGGTTTGCCCCGCCGACGAAGAGCAATCGCGCTTCGACTTCGGCGGCATGAAGGGCCCGGCACCAACCCTCTGCGACTGCCGCCGCACCGGTGAACTTGTTGGACGAGACGACCAGGCCTACGCGCATGCCTCAGGGTAGCGGGTCCGTGTCGGTCGTCGCGGCCGGATTCTCCGCAGCCCCGGCCTTCTGGGATGCCGTAGGACGGCCATCCCAGCGTCGCATGAGCAG
>CAZCEX010000289.1:0-6150 GCA_964497785.1 uncultured Thermoanaerobaculia bacterium
CTTCAACTGCAATAGCAGCCTGATCTAGCATCTGGCTTTCGTGCAGCAGAATCGGTTGCATCAGGACAGCGAGATTCGATTCACTCTTATAAAGAGCGTCTCCAACATCAACCGCGAGTTGGGCGAGGCTGCGGCACATTGTTGGGACACCCTGCTCCGCCATTTCGAGGATACTTGCCCGAGTCTGCTTGGGTATTGGAATCGGTTCTTCGCCAGCATTTTTCATGCGTGAGCACAGACCGTCCAGAACACTCTCGTCGACCTCGCTTGCGATGGCGTACGCCCCGGTCATGTACGCTAATCCGAGCACCCGCAACTGATCTCGTATCGTTGCGACTTCTTCAGTCTGGCCGGAAAAGTTGGAATCTACGTGACCTGCAAGACTTCTTGCCGTCGCGGCATCAGATTCAACAAACGCCTTTACCAACGGATAGACAGATTCGTCAAAGGTGGCACTAGGGGGAAGAGGATCCGGAGGTGCCAGGGCCTTGGAACTGTCATCCATGGTTCCCGCTGTTCGTTCGAGGGCGTTAATCAACTCTGCGGCACTGGCATCATCAGCGGCTACGATCTTACTCGCAGTATTACAAGCCAACGATGCCTTAGTCAGTTGGGTTTCGCCGGGTGCAGGAGCAGCCGTGACCGCCAAATAGACCACCGTCGCCACAGAAGCCACTGTGGCCAGAACGAAGAGACTGAAGGTTGGCGTGATTAGGCTTTCTTGTTTCCTTTTCTCTGGTGTCCCGCTTTCCCCCGGCTCTTCCTTCTTGGCGCTTATCACAGTCAATGTGTCTCGTTCTATGACCAGTTTGGTCATAATGAAGAGCACCGTCAAGAACGCCAAAATGGTCAGAATCACATATACCCAAAAAACCGAAGCAATACCGAAATTGAGGCGAATCCGTGGTGATATTAGGCCCGAAAAAAAAGCGCCCAGATTCATCAAGCCATAGATCATCGCGTAACCCATCGCTGCGGTCTTCTCGTTGGTGAACTGTTTCACTGCGGCGTAGGCGGCGGGCTGGAACATGCCATAGCCGATAACGATGAGGAGAAGGCCGCAGATAACTACGAAAAACATGGCCGATCCGGCACCGAGACCTTGCTCAAAAAAGGTCCCAGAGGCACCGAGGAAAATGCGTCCGATGATCATGACGCCGAGGGCAATCAGGAGTGCGCGACGCCCCCCGAGCCGATCCGACACCCCTCCCAAAAAGAGCATGGCCAGAGTGATACCACCGGTGAGGCCACTGTATACCCAGCCAGCGTGCAAATCCGCCAGACCGACGTTCTCGGAGCAGTATTTTCCGAGAATTGTCAGAACCCCGAAGTAGACGAGGCCTTCCAAAACATAAGCAACGTACAAACCCCACAGCGCCCGGGGGGAAGTAACCAGAGATTTGAAGGGATCGGAGATTTCTTTGAACGTTTTCCGAATTGCGCCGATTTCGGGTCCTTTTTGTGAGGGTTTGTCGACTTGTTCGATTGCCACTCGGGCCTCCCCTGAGACGGTATTGGTTTGTTGTGCGATACGGACAAGAGTCCTTAAGCTTATTGGCGTCAATTACCTGAATGGTACACAATGACTCGAGGGAAAGACTGCCAGAGCGCCGCCTTCATGCCCGAGAATGAAATCGAACCATGGGTTTTGGGCGGGATGGTTGAGAACGATGATGAGGTGCATTTCGTCGTAAAGAAATCTATTGCTGGCTGTTTGATCGTCATCGGTACCCGGGACCGAGGAAAACAGGGAGGATTCTCGACGAGTTCGAAAAGTACGAGAGGTTGACCCCCCAGAGAGCGCGCGGGGCCTGGAAGAGATCAACGAAGGGCTGAGTGATCTCCTTCAGAGGATTACTTTTCGTGCCATCTCCACTCGGACCTGCTGCCATGTGTGCCTCCTGGTGACCGACGTCTGTCGGTGGGTTCTTTCGCGGGAGGAGATTATCACGCTGTATTTTTCAGTGCCACGATATCGTTGATGCATAGCAGGAGAAAAATACAGTTAGAATTGGAAGGATCACTCAAGGAGGACCTGAATGATTCTGAGCAATACCGACAGCGTTCCCGGCCGTCCCATCATCGAGTTCTACGGCGTCGTCACTGGCAGCACGGTACGAGCCAAGCACATTGGCCGGGACATCATGGCGGGTCTCAAGAACATCGTCGGCGGCGAGCTCACGGGTTACACAGAACTGCTCGGCGAAGCACGACAGGAGGCCATGGAACGCATGGTCGCCCAGGCCCAATCGATGGGCGCAAACGCGGTGGTCAACGTTCGCTTCGCCACATCGTCGGTCGCCCAGGGCGCCGCTGAGCTCTTTGCCTACGGAACCGCAGTCAAGGTGCAGTGATGGAAAGCTCGAACGACGGGGCGTTGGCGGTCGTTCTGGTCCTGGTCCAGCTCGGGTTCCCGATCCTGGTGCTGCTGGTAACCTACTTCATCGGCCACGCCGTCGAACGCAAACACTACAAGTCCATCTTACAGCGCGAGTCGGCGTATCGTGGCCTGCCTACCCTCACCTTCCGCTCGCTGCCCCGGGGATGGCAAGCCAACAGATCGACGATGGTCGCCGGCAGCGTCGTCATCTCCCTGGACTACTTCAAGCGCTTCTTGGCAGGCCTGCGCGGCATCATCGGTGGCCGCGTCAAGAGCTACGAGACGCTGCTCGACAGAGGCCGCCGTGAAGCACTGTTGCGGATGAAGGAAGAGGCCCTCAGACTCGGCTGCGACACCATCATCGGAGTACGCCTCGAGACCTCGAGGCTGGCCACCGGCCGCCGCGACGGCAAAGGCACAGCCGGCATCGAGGTGCTCGCATACGGAACCGCCGTCAAGCTCGTGCGGTGAACCCTGCCGACCCGCGAGGGTTCGTCCCCAAGCTCGAAAGCGAAGACATCAACGTCTCTCCCACACACCCCCTGCGGGAAGCCGCCCTTCTGGTCGCTGGTGTGCTTGGCGGTGTATTCCTGCTGTTCGCCGGCCTCGCCCTGGTTATCGATCTTGCAGCGCCCTTGATCCCGCCATCGCTCGAGACCAGGGTCCTGGGGTGGTGGGGCCGACGAATAGCGGCCACGATGGACGACGACGAAAAGCGGCGTGCCGAGGCCCTTGAACCGATCCTCGCCCGGCTCCTCGACCATTGGTCCGATCCCCCGTACCCCATACGGATCGCGGTCGAAACCTCACCCGATGTCAATGCCTACGCCCTCCCCGGGGGGACAATCCTCGTCACAACAGGCCTGCTCGACAGCGTGACAGACGAAATGGAGCTGGCCTTCGTGCTCGGCCATGAGCTCGGGCATTTCGCGGGCAGAGATCAGATGCGCGGGCTCGGACGCGGGATCGCCGTAGGATTGCTCGAGCTGACCCTGACATCCTTCGGCATCGGCCAGCCGGCGCTTAATCTGGTCAACCACCTCGACCAGACGGGCTCCCGGCGCCTGGACCGTCAACAGGAGACGGATGCGGATGTTTTCGGCGTCGAGCTTCTGTTCGCCTGCTACGGCCACGCCGACGGTGCGCGCACGTTTCTTGCGACACTCAGGAACCATGACTGCGTCCAGCCAACCGGAGGCCTCGGCTACTTGAGCACCCATCCGGCGACCGACGACAGACTCGGCGCGATCCAGGGCCTCAAACCGGAAGAGGACTGACTCACCAGAGGCGTCTCTGTTCCAGAGGAATACACCACAGCAGATTCTTTCACTTTGCGATATACTCCGGTTAACACCCGTAGTGAGAGACGCCGGTTCTTGTCACAGACGACATGATCCGACGGAGGGGTTCAAAAGAGGGCCCTGGCGACGGGCCAAGGTGGAGGCGTTCGATGGCGACAGATCGGTCAGGGCATGGCGGATCATTCGAATCGAATTCGACCGGCGACGGGTACGGCGAGTATTTTCGGGTCCTCGCCGAAAAATCGCCGTGCAGCATATTCATCAATTGCGGCGGACGAGTGGTTTTCGTCAACGAGTTGGCTTCCGTGACGATTGGCTATTCAAAAGAGGAACTCTACGCCGAAGATTTCGATTTCCGGGTTCTTGCCGCGCCGGAGTCACAGGCCCTTGTGGAACAGAGCTTCCACCGCCACATGAGCGGAGAAGACGTCGAACCATACGAGTACGAGCTTCTCACCAAAGACGGCCGAAGAATTCCGGCCATCATCACTACCCGTCTCATCCGTTGGCACGGGAAGTCGGCGATCCTCGGAATCATCACCGACGTCAGCGAGTATCGCCACCTGCTCCGGGAGGCGGAGCGGAGCGAAGCACGATACCGGAGCCTCTTCGACAGCTCGCCGATTGCTGTTTTCGAAGAGGACTGCTCGGAGGTCAAACAGCACCTCGAGCAGCTGCGTCGGGACGGAGTCGACCTCGAGGAATACCTGGCTGCTCCCGACAACCTGATTGCCTGTGCCCATCTGATCAAAATCGTGCGCGCCAACCAGGCAGCATTGTCGCTCTTCGAGGCGGACAACGAAACGATGCTCCTCCAGGGGCTCTGCCGAACACTTCGGGAGGAAAGCCTCGAACGACTCAGGGCCAACCTCATCGCGGTCAGCGCCGGACAGACAAGATTCGGTGGAGAAACCGTCAGCTTCACACTTTCCGGAAAGAAGACCCATGTCCTCCTCGCCTGCTCGGTGCAACCGGGTTGTGAATCCACATACTCGCGGGTGATCGTTTCATTGATCGACATCACCGAGCAGAAGATTTACGAAGGGCAGATCATCCGCGACGCATTCTTCGATCCGCTCACCGGCCTGCCCAACCGAGCCTTGCTCATTGATCGACTGGCTTTGACCATCGGCCGTATGCGGCGCAGGCCTGACCTCGAGTCCGCGGTCCTGTACCTCGACCTCGACCGGTTCAACGTCATCAACGAAAGCCTCGGACCCATCGTCAGCGACCGTCTGCTCGTGACTGTCGCGGAGCGACTCAGGGCGTGTCTCCGGCCAGGCGACACGGTCTCGTTTCTCGGAGGCGACGAGTTCGCCATCCTGCTCGACGACATCAGCGGCGTTGGAGAGGCAACCGCCTACGCCGGCGCCGTTCACGTGGCCATCGCTGCTCCCGCCCTGCTCGGCGAGCATGAGGTTTTCACGACCGCGAGCATCGGCATCGCCATCGCACGCGCCAGCGAAACGAAGCCTGAAGATATCCTGCGGGACGCCCACACAGCAATGAACAGGGCTCGAGCTGGCGGCCGGGGGAAACACGCGCTTTTTGACGAGGCTATGCACCGCAGCGCGACCACGCTGCTCAACCTCGAAACCGACCTCCGCCGGGCCGACGCGGAGCGGGAGTTCGAGGTCCTCCTACAGCCGATCATCAACTTGCAGAGCAACCGGATCGAAGCATTCGAAGCTCTCGTGCGGTGGCACCACCCCGACCGGGGAGTCGTACATCCGAACGAGTTCATCCCCATCGCCGAAGAAACCGGTCTCGTCGTCCCCATCGGCAACCACGTATTGAGGAAGGCCTGCGAGTACGCCGCGGCCTGGCAGCGCAACGGCCACCCGGATGTGCGGTTGGCCGTCAACTGCTCCGCCGAGCAGCTCTCGCACGGCGATCTCGTAGCTGTCGTTCGCAGCGAGCTCGAGCGATCCGGTCTGCCGCCGACCCGCCTCGTCATCGAGATCACCGAGAGCTGCACGATCGACAATCTTGACCTCAGCCGAGAGATCCTCGGCGAGCTTCGCTCCATGGGAGCACGAGTTTCGCTCGACGACTTCGGCATGGGCTACTCGATGCTCGGGACCCTGCGGTCCCTTCCCATCGACGTCATCAAGATCGACCGCTCCTTCGTCAATACCCCCCCAGGCGACGTTAAAGCCGCCAAACTCACCCAGGGCATCATCGCCATGGCCCACAGCCTGGAGCTCATGATCGTCGCCGAGGGGGCGGAGACCCCCGAGCAGGTCAACAACCTGCGCCGGATGGGATGCGACCTCGTTCAGGGCTTCGTATTCTCCGAACCTGTCCCCGCCGAGCAGGCCATCAACCTGCTCGACCGGGGGCCGTTCACACTCTGACCTTCCGGAACCCCTTGCGCTCCGATCGACCCTGGGTTACCATCACCCTCCCAATGTGTGGGGCCGTAGCTCAGTTGGGAGAGCGCAGCGTTCGCAATGCTGAGGTCGAGGG
>CAZCEX010000290.1:0-6132 GCA_964497785.1 uncultured Thermoanaerobaculia bacterium
GATTGACATAGGTGTGTCGTATATGGTGTTTTTCATGTTTTTACCTTTTTATGCTGTTTTCTCTATTCGAGCAGATCCTATAGGGGGTAATGAGAACAATAACCGGATTCGTGATGAGTTAGTGGTGGGTGGACCTTGTGAAAGATGCAGAGGTTCCGGGACCCTCGAATTTTCCGTGAACCCGGAACCTGTCATTGTGTTTGGGCCGACCATTCAGCTGGTGAAAGGGAGGACAGATGAGAAGTGTTCGTTGCCTATTGTGCCTTTTTCTTGCTCTGATGTTCATCACCGTGGCACCTGCCGCCGAGGCGGTCAAAATCATTCTCGAAAAAACAATGGCGTTCACCGACGAGGGAGAGCCTGACGGCTTCGAGGAAATCAGCCGGCGGACGTTGGAGGCGCTGCACTTCGAGACGATCGCGGTGTACGGCTACTACCTCGCCGGCGAGGTGGCTGAGTCGGATCTGGCGAGCTTCCAGCGCACTGCCGCGAGCCTTGAGTTGATGTACGAGATCCGGCGTGACTTCGACCTCATACAGATCAATGGCTACTCGTTCTCGTCGTTCGGGCAGCCGGCGGGGCTGCCGGAGAGCCTGACGATCACCGAGTACGAGGGCGACATTGGGATGTACTTGGTGCAATTCAAGGCGCCGATGACGCCGACCTGGTGGCGGGCATTGAAGGCTGCCGGGGAGGTCGTGGCGTACTATCCGCAGAACACGTATCTCGTCCGTGCGGACAAGGCCGACCTGCCGGTGCTGCGGCTCGTCAATGGCGTGCAGCACGTGAGCCTCTTCCAACCGGCGTACAAAGTACGGGGGTCGTTGGGCACGCAGGATGAGGTGGTTGAGGTGGATGTGGAGTTCGACGGAGATCAGGACCTGGAGGTGGTGAGGACCGCAATTCGAGGGCTCCTGAACGAGGACCTGAGGACGGATCGCATCGGGCGGTTTGCGTATTCGCGGTTAAGGGCTGCTCTGGCGAAACGTACATTGATCCTTCGGCGGCCGGAGGTGACTTGGGTGGAGCCGGCGCTTCAGATTGAGTTTGGTGGGGAGAGGACCGCGTGCGTAACTGCGGGGAAGCATGACGGCGAGAAACCCGTTCGAAACCAGGGTCAAGTTGGATATAAACAGTGGCTGCTGGACAAGGGTTTCTGTGTGCCGTCAGTCGACCTCGACGGCAACTGTCTGGCATATTGGGCAAAGGTGGCGGTGATTGACTCTGGGCTTGACAAAATGATCTGCACTGACACAGGTTATGAACGCGACCCAGCGACTGGTAAGCCGACAGGTGTGTGCAACGATTACTTACGTTTTGTGCTACATCACGACCTTAATCACGGGGCCAATCACAATGACAATTGTAGTGGCGGGTCGCGAGGGGGCCTAACCCTTGATCCCGAACCGGATTGCCACCTACCCGTTATCACGGAACTCTACTTCTGTTCAGGCGATGACGTCGGTGGAGGAACACGTAATCACTGTTTCGATACCGAGTATTCGGAATACCACTTTTCCGATACCTTTGATGATTACGACGGGCATGGGACGGCGGTTGCGTCGATAATCGTTGGTGATCCGTGGAGTTATGACAGTTCGGCGAGCGATATTCATCCACTGGACCCAGACCCTGAGAAGAGAGCCTTGCTCGTAGATCCAGAGGGTTTCTATCGTGGTATAGGCGTTGCGCCTTCGGCCAGAATTATTGTGGGCAGGATTGGCGACCAAAGAGCTTCAAGTTCGGGTGATTCTGGAGAGGTAACGCACCTGGATTTCAAACAGTTGATCGCAGAAACAAGGCAACAAGGGGCGCGGTTTGCGAACAACAGTTGGAATCTCTCCGGCGGATACACCGACCCACCAGGACCAACCGTTAATCAGTATGGCTATACCAGCTTTTCGAAGATTGCGGATTTCCTCGTACGCCACGGTGACGGTTGGGGAGGCGGGCACCAAAACGAAATGACCATTGTCTTTTCAGCCGGGAACTGGAACGGATTGGTTGGCACCGCCTCCTTTGTGACCTCACCCGCCAACGCGAAGAATGTCATCACAGTTGGCGCGGCCCGAGGATGGGCACATCACCCGGATTCAGCGATGGCTGGAACAACGGAAGAAAACTGCGCGTTTGAAGATGAGGAAAACGCCTACGTAATCAGAGACATAGCCGGGTTTAGTTTTGGGGGCGATGATGTAGGTTGGCACTCTCGCCGCGGCTTCGCGCATGAGCTTGGCACGGGAAACCAATTGCCGCGTTACAAGCCAGATTTGGTCGCGCCAGGCACACATGGTTCGTCAGCCCATAGCAGCGTTGTGACCAATCCTCCGTTCTATCGCTGTTTCGGCGGCACTAGTGCCGCGGCACCAACTGTAACGGCATCCGCTGTTCTAGCGGAAGCTTGGTTCTGGCACATGATCGGGAGTTCTCCCAGCAAACCCTCCCCAGCGATGATCAAAGCTATGCTGGTAGCTAGTGCTGACAGTCTCAAGAACCGAGACTACCCATACGTAGCCGGTACTGACCACCTCGACGGCAGCCTTTTGGAATACGCCCCTTCTCTCCCTCAGGGTTGGGGTCGCGTCAACCTTGACAACCTCTTTCAGACTGAGGAACCCATACGGGATGTCGTGGTGTATGACCAAGATCATCGCCTGTACCCGCTGGACCAATCGGATCCTGAGCCCGAACGCCGCTTTACCCCGACCGTCCAGTCCTGGCAGGTCGCCCTCAAGGTCGACGATGCCAGCGAGAATGTCGTCATTGTGATGGTTTACACAGATCGATTCGCCCAACCAGGAGTTCAATCGCTGACAGTCAACGATCTCAATCTACGCGTGAACCAACTCGGTGCGAATTCAGGCGGTTCGCGGACGTACTGGGGCAATTACTTTGATACCGACGGGTATTCCAAAAACACAACAGGACCCATGTCGAGCACGCCATACGACCATGTCAACACGGTCGAGATGATTCGTATAGAAGCCGGTGAGCTTCAGTCTTGGCCATTTCGTGTGACGGTGACGGGGGCTCAAATATCTATGAATGCTGTGCCGGGGCTGGATAACAATGACCCGAACCAGGACTTTGCGCTTTACGTCTACAATGCGAAACTCGCATCGGCCGAATAGGAGATATTTATGATTCGAAGGATGATCATTGTGGGGGTTTTTCTCTCAACTGCAATGAACGTGTGGCCTCAACAGGAAATTGTCTTTCCGGCGGTCTCTGATGAGGTTGAAGGCCTCAATGGCAGCCGATGGGTTACCGTTGCGAGGATTATCAAACTCGACCCCAGGGACACCATCACTCTGACACGCAAATGGGTATGTCTTGAGGAGGGCGGATTTCTTGAAGACCCGGAGGATCCTATGGATTATCACCTCCCTGCGGATCAGCGTAGATACCGGATACTGATGCCCTGGGGCGAAGGCCTATTAATGGGCGTCGATGCAGATCTTGCCGCAGTAGCGTTTGAGGTTGAGGGGGGGGATGTGATTGCTCACTCTTACGTAGTCGATGTTTCAAAAGGGTTTCATTGGCCGAGGGACTATGCTGCTGGACAAGGGCAGTATATTCCTGCGATGGAGGAGCCTCTTGTCGGGCCATCACACATACCGTGGCTTGGTGGATGTCTGAACGTACCTTGTTCAAGAGAAGACGGAGAGTACTGGAATTTCCATCGCAACAACCTCGGCCTTGTCAATCCGAACCCGGAACCGTTGACTGTCGTAGGCACTGTGATTCCTTTCACGACTCAATTCGTGGGTTCAGAGGAAATTGACCATCCTGATCCAGAAACCTTCTCCAAGACGCTGCCCGCGTTCGGGTGGCTACAGTTCAATTGGGCATCTGATGCAAGTTACGGCCGGAGTGCGTTTGGCGAACAAATCAAGGCGCTGGCCGGATTCGTCATCAGTCTCACGCCGAACAACGACAATCCCTACTACGCCTACGCGTCGGTGGTGTTTACCCCCGACCCGGACTCCGACAATCAAATCTTTAACGACCCCATGTTCGTGTCGGCGAAGCCCGGGTACGTAGCACCGTGGGCGGAGGTGTACCCGCCGAAGGGGGAGGAAGAGTAGCCTCCCCCTCGATTCCTGTTCTCTCACCCCTGGCTTCGCTCGGGGGTTGTTCGTTGGCGGTCGTAGCGCCGGTGTGGCGAACCTCCGCGGAAACCCCCCTTGGCACATTTGAGAATCAAAAACGCCAACAATCCGCAACACGGCACAACGCACCCCAGTGATTGAAAGCCGGTCGAACTGTATCATTTTCTGTTAGTTACGTGTTGTCGTTCATTCTCAGTTGTTGTGGCTTGATAGCTGAGAGTCCCTCCTAAAATCCCTTGTCCGTATGGGCGTGCGGGTTCGATCCCCGCCTCCGGCACCAGGCTTCGACCTTCGCTTCGCTACGGACTACGCCCTGGCAAGCCAGCATTCCCCATCTCGACCCCTGGGAGAGAACGAAGCCTGCTTGTGACGGCGAAGCCCTCCAGGCGGAGCGGGTGCCTCGATTCGCCTTGAAATGCCTCGACCCTGTCTCCTTTCCGCCGCCGGATCGCCGCGTCGGCCCATCAAAATGATGACAACGAAAGGAGGCCCCTCATGGCACATGACGATCGATTTTTCACCCTGGTGTGCTGCGCCGCACTGATCATCACCGGTGTTGTCTTCCTCTGGACTCACCACGGATTCATCCGTTTCCAGACGGGATCACCAACACAAGCAAGTCTGGGCATCGAGCAGGCGTCGGCGACGCCGACCATCGCCCAGACCATCAACACCGCCGCCGCAAAACCGGTTTCCGCCGGTCGCACGGGCGACGCCCCCGCCGCGATCCCAGCAGTCTTCGTTCCCGAAGTTGCTGCTTCCGTTGTTCATTCCCCAATCGGCAGCCCCGACGGCCCGTCCCCCGATCAGGTGCTCGGATTCGTGGAGGCCGTGATCCAGTTAAAGTCTCCGCGGTTTGAGGGCTGGGATCTGCCGGCCTTGGCGGAGGTTCTGGTTCGCAGGGACAGCGATGGCCGCCTCGTGGTCGCTCCCGGAACCCACCGACGATACGACCAGGCTCGGGAGGTGATCATATCCCTCGACGGACCCACCGTCGCCGCCGCCTGCGACGCCATGGAACATAGCCTGGCAATGGGCATACCCGGCGAAGACCTCTTTCGGACGAAGGTCATACAGGCACTCGACCTGCTGATCGCTCCGGAACTGCCCAACAATGAGCTGGACATGGTCTCCAGAGGTTCCTACTGGGGTTTTTCCGACCCCGGCCTCGACGACCTGTCTCCGGCCCAGAAGCACATGCTGCTGATGGGGCTCGACAACCAGCGTATCGTTCGTGCGACGCTGGAGGGGATCCGCCAGTACCTCGGGGGCACCCCAACCGCAGCGTCACCTTCCGATCCATCGTTCGAAGAGTCCGACGTGCTGATCGCTCAATACGATCGGCCCGAGAATCAGGACCAGGACCAGATCACTGAACCGTAACCCCAATGGGGCGCACGCCGTGCCTGCGCGACGTGCGCCTCATTCGTGCCCGTCGCCGCGACCGCGAACCGTGCCAGTGACCGCAACGGCGAACGGACACAGCGGAAGCCCCACGCGTAACCTGGTCCATAGCCATTGTGCCCGTTTGGCCTCGATCACTCCGCCGGTCGTCCTGCACAATGGCTTCTGCGGGAGTTTCAGAGGATCCGGCCTGTTGATATACACTCCCCACCATGAGCACAAACGCATCAACCACACTCACCGCAGCGGTCGTGGGCACAGGCCATCTCGGCCGCCATCACGTCCGCATTCTCAGCCAACGCCCTGACATTCGTTTCATCGGCGCCTACGATACCGACCGGGACCAGCTCGCCGCCATTACCAGCGAGCACGGCGTGTCCGCCCTCGAGTCGCTCGAGGCCGCCTCAGAGGCCGACCTTGTTGTTGTCGCCACTCCGACGGTATCCCACCGCGAGGTCGCTGGCGCACTTCTTGAGAGCAACTGCCACGTGATGGTCGAAAAGCCGATCACCGCGACGGTAGCGGAGGCGAACGAGCTCATCGCCTTGGCTGAGGCCCACGACCGGGTTCTGGCCGTGGGCCACGTCGAGTACCACAACCCAGCGGTCCAGGCGGC
>CAZCEX010000291.1:0-6117 GCA_964497785.1 uncultured Thermoanaerobaculia bacterium
GTCGAGATCCCGCCCGACTGCTACTTCGTCATGGGCGACAACCGGGACCGCAGCCACGACTCCAGGTACTTTGGTTTTGTCGATCGGCGAGCCATCGTCGGTCGCGCAACCGGAGTCGCCGCATCGGTCAACCCGGAGCGGAACTTTCGGCCGCGATGGGAGCGGTTCTTCACAGCCCTTCAGTAGACAATACGATCAGAAAACCTCACGACTGATCGAGATGTCCTCGATCCGAGTCCCCCATCTCCACACCGCCGTCGGGAAAGTACTTTCCCCAGCGATCGGTGACCGTTTTCGCGGTCTCGGGATCGCAGACCAACTCCTTCGGATATGAAGGTTTCATCCTCGCGTCGAAGACGACCGGGCTCTGGTAACTGAGGTGGTTGCGCCACACCTGCCAGCGTGCATGGATGTCTGCCGCCGGCTCGAAACGGGTGAACGTCGTCCACAGAAATGCCGCCTCCGTCGCCAAAGCGGCCGCGATGTCATCAACAACCACCACCATCGGCCAGTCATCGAACCCGGCCCAGGCTGCGATGCGGTCCGCGAAGGCCGGCTCATGTTCATACCGCGGGCCTTCAACCACAAGACAACCGCCGCAGAAGACCGCCACCGCACCACACCCGACTGGGTGCTCCCCCGAGTACTCGCGGGGCAGGTCGCGAATCGGTTCGCCGGTGCCCGACCACACCCCTTTCGATCCGAGATTGACCTCCGGACCTGTGTAATCCAGGGTGTCCATCGCAGTGTTGGAGAAGATGTGCAGATCGGTTTCGGGATGAGTGCGCTGCAGAACGGCCTCGAGGGTCTCATGGAAACTGCGCAGATCGACGGGGTGGTCGGTCACGAAGAGAAATTTTGTAAGGCTGAGCTGACCCTCCCCGAGGATTCTGAACGCTGATACCAGCGCCTCTCGACGATACCTTTCCCTGACAACGGCCCCCGCGAGCCCGTGATAACCCGTCTCTCCGTAGGACCACAGGCTTCTCACTGTCGGCATAACGAGTGGAAACAGCGGCGATAACAGGTCCTGGAGTTCATCGCCGATGTAAAGGTCTTCCTGTCGGGGTTTGCCAACGACCGTTGCTGGGAATATTGCGTTCTTGCGACGAGCAATGGCCTCGACTCGGAACACAGGATATGGGTGTCGCAAGGAGTAATAACCGTAATGATCACCGAAAGGCCCCTCGGGCTGTCGCACCCCCGGCGGCACGTGACCGACCATCGCGATCTCCGCCTCGGAAATCAGCGGGTGGGGGCCAGGCCCTTCGCAAACCCCCAGGCGCCCTCCCGCGAGGAGGGACGCGAGTATGAGCTCCGGCACATTCTCCGGGAGGGGAGCTATCGCAGCCAGGATCAACGCCGGCGGGCCTCCGAGGAAGACAGAGACCGGTAGCGGCTGGCCCATGCTCTCGGCCACCGCGCAGTGAAAACCACCCCCCTTGCCGATCTGCCAGTGCATTCCGGTGGTCTGAGCGTCGTGGATCTGGAGGCGGTACATGCCGAGGTTGGATCCACCGCTTTCTGGGTGCTCGGTGTAGACGAGTGGAAGCGTTACAAAAGGGCCGCCGTCCTCGGGCCACGAGGTCAGCGCCGGGTATCGCCGCAGATCGGGATGATGATCGACGACCTCCAAGACCGGGCTCCTCCACCGTTTTCGGGTTCCGAGGCGCAGGCCGGCCCCAATGAGGCCGCGAGCCCGCCAAAGATCAGCGGCCCCGGGCGGCATCCCCTTTTGCATGAGCCCGACCAGCTCTCGAATCAGGCTCTGTGGTCGGCGCCCGAATGCGAGCCGAGCCCTCTCCCTGGTGCCAAAGAGATTCGTCACAAGAGGGATGTCCGACCCTTCCACGCCGGTGAAGAGCAGGGCCGGCCCTCCCGCGGCAATCACCCGTCGGTGGATCTCCGCGACCTCCAATCGCGCCGAAACCGGGACTGCGACCTCAACGAGGTCGTCACGATGACGGAGCTCATCGAGAAAAAAACCGAGACTTCGAAACGACATATCGGGCCATACCCCCTGTGGACCAATGTAAGATACCAGTGAATCTAGAGTGCCCGAGGATCTTGTGGTGCCAAAAGCCAAAGACACGCGTCGTGCTCCGAGCGGGAGAGCATTCGAGCCCAGCGCCGAGTGGTCTCACAAGCTCGCCCAATCGGTGCCGTACTCGATCATTGCTTACGGAGGCGAGCACATTCTCTATGCCAACCAGGCCACTGCAGAGATCACGGGCTACAGCATCGACGAGCTCCTGAGCCTGACTCCCGGAGATCTCGTCGATCCGGAGTTTCTCGACAAACTGCCCATTCCCGACACTGAAACCGGACTGTATCCACCGTTCCAGGAGCCAGTCGAGATTCAGATTCTCCGCAAGGACGGAAGCGCTCGATGGGTCTCGGTGACCAACAATATCCAGAAGTATGGGGATGGCGTCGTCGGGGTAGCAACGGCGGTCGACATCTCGTTGCGCTACCGGGCACAGGGTGCTGTCCTTCGCCGCCTCGAGCTCGAAAACGCCCTCACCGACATATCGCGGGTGCTGCTGTCCCTGACGCCAGACGACCTCGAGACCGGGATCTTCTACACCCTCGAACGCTTCGTCGCCGCAGCTCGGGCAGAGTGCACCTTTTTGCTCCTGTTCGATGAGACACACGAAATGGTGGCCGAGGAGTATTTCCATCAAGGCGAAGATTGCTCGCGGAGCGAACCCGAAAACAAGAGCATCGCCGACTATGGGATCGATCAAGTGGCCCTCGCCCGGGGCGAGCCTCTCGAACTCTCGGGTTCCGCCGGTGAGAAGGCCGCCTTCGCCTGCTGTCCTCGCTCAGGTTTGGCGCCACAGTCCTCGACCTTGATGCCCCTCCTCGCCGGCGGCAGCCTGATCGGGGTCCTCGGCCACGTTTGGGCAAGTCCTACGTCCGAAACCGACAGCGAAGATCTCCGGGTGCTTCGAGTGGGCGCCGAGATCGTCAGTAGCGCCGTACATCGCCTTCGAATCGAGACCGAGCTGCGAGATTTCCAGGAGCGATTCGATCTTGCGCAGAAAGCCGGCCACAGCGTTGCCTGGGAGTGGGACCCCTCGACGGATCGCATGATCCTGTCGCGGTCTGCGGGAGAGACTTTCGGCTTTCCGGAGAACCTGTTGCCCCGGACCGGTCGCGCGCTCCAACGTCGCATCCCCTCAGAAGACCATGCAGTGGTTGCCAATGCGATCAAGTTGGCCTTGAAAGAGGGTCAACCGTATTCGATCGAACACCGATTCCTCATGCATGACGGTGAAACCGTGATCTGGTTATCGGCTCGAGGTCAACCGTTCGTCAACGAGAAAGGCCGGGTCACACGGGTCATGGGAGTGTCGGCCGACATTACGGACCACAAGGCCGCAGAGCAAGCGCTCAACGAAGAAAGGAGACGGGCGGAAGTCACATTGGCCGCCATCGGCGACGGCGTGATCAGAACCGATCTGCAAGGCAGGGTCGACTACCTCAACCCCGCGGCTGAACGATTGACCGGGTGGAGTAATTCTGAGGCCAAGAGTCGATTCCTGTCAGAGGTATATCGAGCGGCCGAAGACGGTACCGGCCGACAGCACTCGAACCCCGTTCACGAGTGCCTCGAACGAGGCACGGAAATCGCCTCTCCGAACCCGTGCAGCCTCTTCAACCGCAATGGAGGCGAGTTTGCAGTCCGTGACTCGGCCGCGCCGATCCGAAGTGAGGCCGGCGGCATTGTCGGTGCGGTCCTGATCTTCAAGGATGTCACCAGAATCCGAGGTCTGGAACGAGAAATGGCATTCCAGGCGTCGCATGACACCCTGACCGGATTGCTCAACCGACGCGAATTCGAGTCTCGCGTCAACGAAGCGCTGACCAATGCCACCTTTACTGACCGCCACCATGCCCTGTGTTATATGGACCTGGACGCATTCAAGGTCGTCAACGACACCTGCGGGCACTCGGTTGGGGACAGCATGCTCCAACAGCTTGCCGGCATTCTCGAGGCTACTGCCCGCGGCACCGACATCTTGGCCCGTCTAGGTGGCGATGAGTTCGGCGTACTCCTGACTGACTGCACACATCAAGAGGCGTACGAACGCGCTCTCCACTTTCTCGAAGCCGTCCGTGGCTTTCGGTTCCTCTGGGAGGATCGCATCTTCGAGGTCGGCATCAGTATCGGCATCGTCCCGGTCGACAGCGACAGCCCGATCTACATTGAGCTGCTCGGCGCCGCCGATGCCGCGTGTTTCGTTGCCAAAGAGCAGGGCAGAAACCGCATTCATCTGAGTCACCCGGACGATCAGGACGTCGCCGCCCGATATCACGAGACGCAATGGATCCAGCGCCTCAATCAAGCGATTGACCGTGACCTCTTTGTACTCCATTGGCAAACGATCATTCCGCTGCGAGATGCCGGCGAACCGGAGATCGTCGAAGTTCTGATCCGCTTGGACGAAGGCGATGAAATTGTAACCCCAGGGCTTTTCATTCCGGCCGCAGAACGCTACCGGATGATGCCACTTCTCGACCAGTGGGTCATCCGCAAGACCCTCGAGACTTTGCGCGAGGCTCCTGGCACTGAGAACCGAGATCGCCACAAGATAGCCATCAACCTGTCCGGGCAATCGATGGCCGATTCCGCCGTCCTCGATACGATCCTCGATGGGCTCGAAAACAATCACATCGACCCGACCCGCGTCTGCTTCGAGATCACCGAGACAGCAGCAATTTCCAACCTCGGCGCTGCGCAGGCTTTCATCGGAGTCCTGAGCGGAATGGGGTGCTCGTTCGCTCTCGACGACTTCGGGAGTGGCCTGAGTTCCTTTCGTTACCTCAGGGACCTTGACGTCAAATACCTCAAGGTCGAGGGCAGCCTCGTACGCGATATTGCGACCGACCCGATTCAACGCGAAATGGTGGAAGCCATTCACAGAATCGGCAAGGCGATGGGCCTTCGAACCGTCGGCGAAGGCGTCGAGGACGAGATCACTCTGCGCACGCTCCGGGAGATAGGATTCGACTACGCTCAAGGCTTTGCGATCAACAGACCAGGACCCGTCGTCAGACTCAATGTAGAATGCCGCAACGCGGCAGATTCGGTCGTTTCGGGCCCGCCCGGACATTCCCGAAACGACTAGGGCAAGGTCACTCCAACCGATAGATTTAACTCTTCCCGGGTTGTGCAAGACCACCCTCGCCTGCTTGACTTCATTGCCGCACCGCGGTAGCCTCGAAACGAACGGATGTTGGGCTTTGTGGTTCAACTTTGTTCGCCTGATTTACACGCCGTTGACCTGATTCGGTGCTGAGCAGCATTCTCAGGTTTCATCGGTCGCCAATTCCGGGAGAGGATCATGATCCGACTGATCAAGCGTTATGGAAGCCGAAAACTCTACGATACAGAGGAAAGCCGCTACGTCTCTCTCGAGGAGCTGGCCGGGTGGATCCGCCACAGTCAAGAAATCCGGGTCATCGACAACAAGACTCAGGAAGACGTCACATCACAGACGCTCACCCAGATCATTTCAGAAGAAGGACGGCGTGGCACCTCGTTGCTCCCCAACGATCTTCTCCACGACCTCATCCGCATGGGAGAGGAGGCCGTGAGCTCTGGGGTCGAGCACCTCCAGACCTCGGTGGACCGCCTCGTTCAAGCCTCGATCGACAGGATCGGTCCGGTTCGCCGTGCCCGTGAGGAGATGAGCCTTCTCCGCCAACGACTCGAGGATCTCGAGTCGTCGCTCGCCGAAATCGATGTCACGCAGCGAGAGGCCCCGGCGAAGGGACCCTCCCCCTCCAGCAGCACCACCGACGAGGCCGACTCCTGACACACAGACTCGAAAGGGTCGCCCTGTACAGAATCGGTATTGATTCCAATTATTGGTGAGAAAACAAGTCTGAATAGGATGTTGTTTTCGGCGACCCCTGGTACGCTGCCGAGAGAATTTGGTGGTCGCTGGAGGTCCCCATGAGTTCACCCCTTCATCCCAACGCAAAACATCTCGCCCGGTCCATCGTACTTTCCCTGCTTTTTGTCACCATGATGCTCACGGCACCTGAAGCGACGTCGATGACGGCGAATGACGACGCCGAAGCAGCGGCCGAGTCCCAACTTTCCGG
>CAZCEX010000292.1:0-6104 GCA_964497785.1 uncultured Thermoanaerobaculia bacterium
CAGATGGTCCTCAATCTCCGCGATCGCTGCCCGCTCGTGAAACAAGTCATCACGCTCGACGGCGAGGCGAATCCGCGGCGGGGCGTTCTTCCTCTGGCAGCGGTTCTGGAAAGGGCCGGAGACACACCGCTCTCCGAGCTCAAGGCTCGCCGGGCCGGTATCCGCATTGGCGACCGTGCAACCGTGATGTACACCTCGGGAACGACAGGAGTTCCGAAAGGGATCTGCTTCACACATAAGAATATCGTCACGAAGCGCTTCCACCGGGCGCTGGCCCTGCCGGAGATCGGGGAGGGAGACCGCTTCCTCAGCTATCTCCCGCTGTTTCACACCTTCGGCCGCTTTCTCGAAATGACGGGCAGCATCTTTTGGGGTGCGTCGTATATCTTTGCCGAGAACCCGGCCATCGAAACCCTGGTGCGCCAGATGATGGAGCACCAGCCGACGGTCTTCATCTCGATCCCCATGAAGTGGAATCAGCTCTATGAGGCCATCGGCTCCAAAGCGCCTCTCGAGACCGCCGACGAAGAGAAGATCCAAGATGCCGTCGAACATCTCACCGGCGGCCAGCTCAGGTGGGGTCTGTCCGCCGCCGGCTACCTCGATCCGGACATTTTCAGGTTTTTCCAACGCCACGGTATCGAGCTCATGAGCGGCTTCGGCATGACGGAGGCAACCGGAGGCATCACGATGACCCCCCCCGGTCGCTATCGCGAGGACTCTCTTGGTCCCGCCCTTCCCGGAATCGAGCTCAGCCTCGCGAACGACGGTGAGCTGATGATACGGGGCCCCTACGTCATGGAGGGACATCTCGACCCGCCTGAGGGCGTCGATGCCTTCGACGATGAAGGGTGGTTTCACACCGGCGACCTCATGGAGATGTCGGACGACGGCTTCATCACGATCATCGACCGAAAAAAAGAGATCTACAAGAACGTCAAGGGCCAGACCGTCGCGCCGCAGAAAATCGAGAACCTGTTCCGTGACTTCGAATCGGTTGGCCGGATCTTCCTCGTTGGCGACCACAGACCATACAATACGGCGCTCATTCAGCCCAATCTCGCTTTCCCCGATGCCGACCTGCGCTCGCTCTCCTCAGAAGAGCTGAAGAAGCACTACCGTTCCCTCGTCGTCACGGCCAATACCTTTCTCGCCCCCTACGAAAGAATCGTCGACTTCGCCGTGACCGACAGGGACTTCAGCTCAGAAAACGGAGAGCTCACCCCAAAAAACACCTTCCGGCGCAAAATCGTCGAACGGAACTTTGCGGATGTCATCCGCCAGCTGTACCAGCGAGCAACGATTCGGATCGGCGACATCGACCTGGTTTTCCCCAACTGGTTATTCCAGGCTCTGGGGGTGACAGCCCAGAATCTGACTGTCACCCAAGACCGGTTGCGCTTCGCCGGCACAACCACCGAGCTCGAGCTCGTCGATCTCGGCAACGGCGAAATCCAGGTTGGCCAGGTCGCCTATCGGCGCGAGGGGGACCGGCCTCTCAATATCGGCTCCCTGCTCTCCGCCCCCCGACTCTGGCTCGGCAACGAGCAGCTCTATGATTTCGTTCCGCTGGAGCCCGACCAGCGGGAGTACAAGAGGCGCCGCCGACTTTCTATCTTCTGGGCCCACCGGGTGAACCCATACGAACCCTCAGAAGAGGACCGCACCACTGTCGATGCCCTGACTCGCAGCCGCGAGCCCGGCATGCTCGACGTGCACCACGCAGCGCTCATGCTCGAGTCATCTCGAACCGACGACGCAGCCGCCGCGGTGCGGGCGATCGAGCAGATTCTCGATACGTGCGAAGGCGAACTGGCTGTCGAAGCCCGCCGCGTCCTCCGCCGGGCCGCCGGTCATGATTCCGCCGCCGTGGTGCGGAGGGCGTTCCAGGTGCTCGCCGTCGCCGAACATGGCCCCGGCTATCGCTCGATGTTGGGGAGATTTCTCGAGGCGCTCCCCGACCTCGTGGACTCGGAGACGACCGGTGTACTCGTCGACCGGTCCTTGACGCAGGAGCAGTTGGAATCGATGTTCGCCGAAACCGACCGGTTGCGGAGGTCCACCACCGTAACCACGAGCGAGCGCGCATCCGCCACGGGCCTCCTGCGTTTCCTCGCCGAGTACGGCGCAAATCACCCAGCGAGCTACCAACCGATCAGGGCCTTCATAACGCGGGTCGGATTGACGGCCCCCGACGAGAACATCCGCGACACCGCCCGCAGCGAGCTCGATACCCTGCGCCTCGGTTTCCGGACCTGGCTGGGCTCGCAGCCTCGCATCGCGGTCGACACTGAGACCGGCTTCGAGTACCACTGGGAAGACGTCGTCGCATTTGCCGACGATGTCGATCGTGAAGCGAGGGAGCGCATCATGGCGGCTCTGCGTTCGACGCCGATGCTCCGCGAGGGGGTGTTCCTGTTTGCCGGAGGCGTCACGATCAGCCTGTCGGACATTCTGCCCGGCGGGATCTGGATTCGTCTGCTCGGCGAGGACCATGGCAAGTCCGTCTACCGCATTGCCGTAAAGACAAGAACCAAAGACCAGTTCGACCTCGCCCTCAACCTCAACCGGAACCTGGATCCGGACCGCGTCGAAGGGGAGATCGATTGGCTGGTCGTGTGCAGCGCCGGCGGCGACAGGGGTCCCCTCGTCGAGGAGTTTGGTGGCTGGTGGCCCGATCACGGCCTGTGGACTGAAGAGTTCATCGGTGGAGACACGCTCGACCATGCCCTCAATCGGTTGGCGCGACGGCCCCAGAACGAAGACCGACTCGTTGCCGTGTGGCCGCATGCCGCATGGAGTGCCCTTGCTGCCTATGTTGATTTCTGGGACCGGACCGGCCGCCGGCTGGAGGTCGCCGACCCGACGCCGAGCAACGTCGTCGTACCGATGCACGACTATCACACCGACGCGCGTCTGGTGTCGATCGCCGCGAGGAAACCGTTCAACTCGATCATGAGCATGTTGCAGTCCTTCTGGATCAACTTCATCGAACCCGTCGAACATCAGCACCCCGAGATCGCCGGGCTGGTGACCTGGGACATCCCCTGTGCCGCCCTCCTCGAGATCGTCGGCGAAACTGAAGGGGTCGCCCTCCTCGAGCAGACCCTCGCCGACTCAAAATCCTCTGCGAACGCCGACTTCGAGCCCCAGATTTCGGCTTTTCTGACTTCGGTTCGAGAACGCGGTTTCCTTCCCAAGCGACTGTTCTTTGCCGCCAAGAGGTACCGACGATGGACCCGTCTCAATCCCGAAGCGACAACGTTCGCCCGGGCCAGCACTCTCGCGGAGATCGATTCGACCTACGGCCTGAACAACCTGCAAAGCGCCTATCCTGAGGCGCGGGCGCGTTTTTTCCGAGAGACCGTATTTCGAGACGGCCCGACGAACCTCGTAGAGGGATTGCAAGCTCTTATCAGACGCCTGCGCGCGGCGGAGCTTGAGCCTGACGAGCTTTCCAACGCTGTCGCAGATCTCCGCGCCCACCTCACTCTGGACCACGATGAGGATTACTTCCTCGCTCGCCTGTCCTACCCCTATCTGCAACCTGAGGATGAGGCAGAGTATGTCGCCGCAACAACAGCCGGCAGCCAGCAAAGCGAGATGGTGGTGACGATCGAGGACACCGAGGGGGAGGCCTACCGTATCCGGCACGCTCTGAGCCCGAAGGAGGTCGGCCGTCTTCACCGCCTCTTTCTCGCCGCCAACCTGGCGGTGCAGTTCCGCCCCGAGCACCGTTTTCTCGTCGCCGTCAACGATCGCGGACACCTGGCAGGAGGGCTCTTTTACGAGATCAGCTCCGAGGCTCGCGCCGCACACATGGACAAGGTGGTCGTGGCAGAACGATACCGCGGTCGCGGAATCGCCGGCCATCTCCTCGACGAGCTCTGCAACCGCATGAAGACCGACGGTCTCGTCTCGGTGACAACTGGGTTTTTCCGCCCTCAGTTCTTCTACAAGTACGGCTTCACTGTCGAGCGCAGGTACGCCGGCCTGGTGCGCCGCCTGACCGATGAAGAGGAGCCGACCTGATTCACGCAGGCCGGTGACATAAGTAAGCGACCCGCCGCAA
Source organism: uncultured Thermoanaerobaculia bacterium (assembly GCA_964497785.1). Taxonomy (GTDB): domain Bacteria; phylum Acidobacteriota; class Thermoanaerobaculia; order Thermoanaerobaculales; family Sulfomarinibacteraceae; genus CAZCEX01. The sequence goes on from CAZCEX010000292.1 coordinate 4,073, forward strand.
GTCCAGCCCGCATGAGGGGTATGCCCACAAATCAGGTCGATCCGTAGCGCAGCGGTGTGTTATTGAACCGCGAAGACGCGAAGAACGCGAAGGTAGGACATAAGACCCTTTAAATACATCCTTTGCGCTCTTTGCGACTTTGCGTTTCAAAAACCCTATATGGCCTCCTGATCGCCAATCACGATCAACCTGACTCAGGTGCATTGCCTTGGCCCGCTTTCATTACCAGCAATCTTGACAACTTGCGAATGTGTGCATATGCTTTCATTGGCATTTGGCGAATGCCACAAGCAATTGTGCACCGCACGCTTTCTCAAATAAAGACTCGTTCTCAAATTTAGCAGGAGGTTCAGAATGCATAGAAATCGTTGGATCGTTATCGTGCTCGTTTTTGCCGTAATGACCGTCGGCCTGGCCGACGTCGCGTTGGCAAAGAAGGGCAAAAAGAAGGGTGCCGACGGCAAAGAGCTCTTCAAGGAACTTTGCAAGCCCTGCCATGCAGAGAACTCGGACAACGGCGAGTACACGCCCATGACCCTGATTCAGGATCAGTGGGAGCGGTTTTTCGACGAGAAGTACGAAAAAACCCACGCCGAAGTGCTCGACGCTGCCCACGACAACAAGCCGGTGACCGAGGTGATCTCGGCCGACGACCTCGAGGCGATCCAGAAGTTCGCCGTCGACGGCGCCGCCGATTCCGAACACCCGATGACCTGTGGTTGATGAGATAAGAGGAGGAGACCATGTTTCGTAAATCTCTGTGCCTCGTAACCGCCATCGTTTTGGTATTCGCAGTCGGCGCCACGTTCGCCGCGGACGACGACGTCGCAACTCAGGAAGACGTCGCCAAGCTCAAGGACCAGGTCAAGGACCTCGAGAAGCGCGTTATGAAAAACGAGCGCAAGTCGGCTCTTGACCGCATCAACTTCACCGGAGACTTCCGCTTCGAAGCCAACACCGTCAATGTCGAGTACCCGGACCACTTCAACGGCATGGCCCTGCAGAAGCTCATGGTCGATACCATGTTCTACATGGGCGGCACAGGCCAGATGCCTGGCGACGTCAGTGACATCAGCAATTTCATCGCCCAGAACTACTCCCAGTACCAGTACTTCACCGACAACCTCACCTTCGACCAACTGAAGGAAGCCGTCGGCCAGATGCCCCCGGAGATGATGCAGGGAATGATGCAGTTCCTCCTCCCCCACACCTACTCGCCGGGCTGGGACTATACGAACAACATCCTCTATACGAGCCGGCTGCGCCTTGACCTCGATGCGGAAATCGCCAAGGACATCACCTTCAACGGGCGCCTGTCGATGTACAAGACCTGGGGCGACTCCTCCGGAGTCCAGGTCTTCAACGGGCAGTCCAACAGCTTCAACATCGACGGCAACACATCCACCGTGCCCAACTCGGACATTCTGCGCGTCGAGCGCGCCATGTTCACCTGGAATAACCTCGGCGGCACACCGCTCTACCTGTCGATCGGCCGCCGCCCCTCGACCGAAGGTCCGCCAATGCACCTTCGCCAGGGCGACCCACGTCAAGGCACGCCGATGGGCAGCCTCATCGACATGCAGTTCGACGGCATCACCTTCGGCTGGCACATCAACGAGAAGTCGACCCTTCGCCTCTGCTACGGGCTCGGCTACGAGAATGGCTACGGCAACGGCGTTCTGACGCCGACCACCGCGCTCGAGGACGCCTGGTTCCTGGGCATCAACTGGGACGTCTACAAGACCGACGACATGCTCATCCAGGCAACCATCGCTCGCGGCACAGATCTGACCGACGGATTCGGCGGCGTCATCGTCATGCCCCTCGATCCACTCACCGGCAACAGCGCCCCGCCGGCCGTCATGCGTTACTCACCATCCGAAAACCTCGGCGACATGGACATCGCCGGTCTGCTCCTGATGCGGCGCGACGGTCCGGTCGAATGGTTCGTGAACTACAACATCAACAAGAGCCACCCCAACAACGTGACCACTCCCTTCGGCGGGCTTTTCTCAGATCCATTTGAGGTTCC
>CAZCEX010000293.1:0-6099 GCA_964497785.1 uncultured Thermoanaerobaculia bacterium
ATGCGTACCATACGAGGTACTGGGATCGTAAAAGCTCTCCAATCCTGCCGTACACCCCACTCAACTCATCGGTGTCTGCTGGGAAAAAGGCCTCACCACCGGTTTCCAGGGCGAGGTTCTTGAGCGCTTTGCGAGCTGAGAAGTCGAGCTTCCCGAGACTGAGGCCAATAGGGTAGATCGGGATTCGCATGGTGTGGGCAAAGCGTTTTGCGAGATCCCACCCGGTGCGGGAGGTGGTGTCCTCACCATCGGTCAGCAGCACCAGTGCTTGCCGTCCCCGGCGGCCGCGAAACTGCTCGAGAGAACGAACGACCGCGTCGTGAAGGGATGTGCCGCCTTCGGGTACGATCCGGTCCAGCTTGGTTTTGAGGGCCGCAGATGTTTCGGTCCACGGCAGGCGTACGACGGCTTCCCAGGCGAAGGTCAAGACGACGACCTCGTCGCCTTCTTTCATGAGGTCTGTCGCGAACGCCCCTGCAGCCTTCCGCACCGCCTCGAAGTCATCTTGCATCGATCCCGAGGTGTCGACGGCGAGGGCAAGGGAAAGAGGCAGGTCGGAGGTTGTTCCGAAGCCTTCGACCGTCACGGGCGCTCTGTCCTCGAGAATCGTGAAGTCCTCGGGGCTGAGGCCGAGCACCGGGTTGTCGTTCTTGTCGAGCACCGTCAACGGTAGCTCCACGAGCTCTACGCGAACGGTTCCCGAGAAGGACATTCCGCTGCCGCCGAGGGCGATGACGGCGTCTCCTCGGTTTCCCGCCGAGTCAACGGCCTCCGCAGCCATGATGGTTGCGCGGCCAAGGTCTTCGACCGGCAGAGTTGTGACGCATGGGCACGAGGCCCATCGGGCCATGGTTCTTTCGTCGAGGCTCAAGGTGACCTGGTGGACCTGGTTCACACCGCCCATCACCGACACTGTGACCGGACGTTGGCCGTCGGTGATCGAATCGTCGGGTCCGAGGAGGATCTCGACAGCCAGGCGGCCAGTCGGGTTGTTGAGGACCAGGGCATCTTCGCCGATGTAGTTGCCCCGTCGATCTCGGGCGACGGCACGAATCTGGGTTCTGCGAATGATCTCACCGAGAACGATCGACACCGTCCATGGTGGTCGGTTGCGGCGGTTCAAGCTCTCACCGTCACGGAAGAACTCGACCGATGCGGTTGACTCCGGGGCTTCGATTTCGAGCTGGAGAGCTCCGATGCCTCCGCGGTCCGGCGGCGGCAGAAAGCGAACTGCGCCCTTCTGAGGGGGCGTGACCTCGAGGGCAATGGCCTCTACAGGAGCGTCTTCCGAGGCCTCGAAAGGTTGGTCCATCTCGGAAATAGAGATTGCACCGATCCACAGGCCTCCGGCATTCCCGTCGACCGCGGCAACGGCCACCTTCAGCTCGTGGTCGCCGACGGGCCAATCCCGGAGCAGCATGATCGTTCCGTCACCCTCGATCTCTGCTACAGCGCTCTCCCGATCCAGGACCGCGCCTTCGTTCATGAGTGAGGTGACGATGCGAAGACGTTCCCCCGCTCGTTCGACATCCTCCGGGGCGATTTGGAGCATGACCGCCACGACGGTTCCCGTTCGCCCGCTTCCAAGCCCCTCGGTGGAGACCATCAGAGCCAGCGGAGTCGACTGGTCGCCACACCCGGGTCGCGGTGCCAGCGCTGTGATCCACACGAACGCAAAGATCAGAGTGGCGCGGAAGTTCTTCATGTCAGTGTGTACGCTCTCTCTTGGCTTCGGTTCTTCATTCAGGTACCTCGAACGTCGCCTCGGCCAGGGATCGTCTGGGATCCTGGGCAATGTACCGGACCTCATATGTTCCCGGTTTTGCCGGCACCGCGAGGGACGTCGGGCTGCCGGCGGAGACGTAGGCGAAGTCGAGCATTGTATTTAGGGGTTGTCCGGCGGGGACGAGTGCGAGAAAGTCATCCGGTCCGGCCGGCCCTTCCCAAACCACCTCGAGTCGGCCCCCAATACGGACAGTGGAGGCCAAGGTGAGACGGGCAATGACCTCGGTTACGGACAGGGGTTTGCTGGCGAGAATACCGTCGCTCTGGCTCACGAAACGGACCTCGAGCGAGCCGGGCTCGCGAGGCGCCTGAAGCAGCACGGGGCTGCCCACTTCGATCTCGCCCCACGCCAGGTACTCTGTTGCGAGTGAATCCGGTTCAGCGATCGTGATGGCGTTCTGGGGTTCCGTCGGCCCCCACCAACGGACTTCGACCGGCCGGCCGGCAGGTACTTCAGCTGGACCGAGAAGACCCGCCTGTGGCGTTCTGGCCTCGATCGAGGCGTCTGCGAGCACCCGATACGGGCTGCCGCCGAGGTAGCGGATCTCGTACAAACACATATCTGGGGGCACGATGAGGGCGCCGGGGGAGCCCGCCGCAGCAGCGGCGGTATCTCCCAGCAATTCGAGGGGGGCGCCAAGAGGGACGATGGTCAGGACATCATCAGGGGAAGCCTCGCCGTCCCAGGCCACGGTCAACACTGTTTCGGGCAGTATCGACGCAGGGGCGGTCAGGGTGATCGGGCGGCCAGGGATGTCGAGAGTTGCCCTGGTGACGACCTCGACCGCACCGTCGATCTGTCTTTGAAGCCGGACCTGGGCCGGCGCTGCCAATGGCGGCAAGGGCAATGTGATCGTTCCCTCTAGGCCCTCTATTCTCATCGAGGCCCACCACGTGGTCGGTGGGGCATCCTGGTGGGCGAATACCACCTGAAGCGGGCCGTCCGGCGCGTTACCCCATTGGACCTCGACCTGGGGGGCCTGGCCCCAGCTGGAGGGGGTCAGTGAGGCCTCGAGACGGGTTTCGCGTGGCGGAGGCAGATCGAGGTCCAACGCATCCCCTGGGAAGACCGGGATCCGAATCACCTCGATCTTCTTTTCTCCGGTTTCGTCAGCCGCCGTGATTGAAGCGCTTCCGAGCGTCAATGCGAACACCTGCTTTTTTGACAGGGTATCCACCTGAATGGGCTCAGCAACACAGTCGCCCTCAAGGGCCACGCTCTCGAGCCCTTTCGCACCATCCGTGGGAAGAGTCAATGAAACCCTGGTCGGTACTGAATCGGTTGGCGGTGTGACACCCAGATGGGCAGCCACAGCGCCCACGAGGTCGGCGGAGAGAGCGGTGGGCGATTCCGGGGCGCGGAAGCGGGCCCAATCCGCGGCCTGGAATTTGTCGATGGCCGATAGGCCGAGTCCCAGAACCAGGAGGTCGGCGCCTTCGTCCTGGCGCGACAGGAGCGCGGCCGCTGTGCCGGCATCGCGGCCGCACGTATCCAGGTCGTCGAGAATTACGATGACGAGGTCCCGGGGCCCGGGTTGACCGAGGTCGTCTGCAGCCGCCTGGAGCGCCGAGGCGAGCACATTTTGGCCGCGCGGCTGGAGGTCGTCGAGGACCGCGCGGGGCGAGAAGTCCGTTGCGAGCGTCCACCTGAGTAAGAGCGTCGTATCGGTGCACGATACAGGGTTCGTAAAGGGGAGGTTGGCGCCGTACGCCCTGATTGCCAGTTCGGGCTCAGGGTCGAGATCGAAACCACCAAGAACGTTCGTTACGAGGTCAACTGCTGACCTGACCGCCCCGATCCGATCGGCGCCCTCGGAGCCGAAGCTGGTTGCCATGGACGCCGACGCGTCGACGATGAGCAGGACTCTCGGCGTGGGATCGTCGGCCGCGACCGTGGGTTGCACGATGGCCAGAAGGATGAAAAAGGTACACAGGATCCTCATCACTGAGGCTCATCTTACCGCGAGAAATGTTGTTCGGGCATTGAGAGGGAGCCGGGAAACGGTTATCCTCGCGAACCGCGGCCGGTGTCTCAGACGACCGGCAGTGACGGCAAACTGATGGTATTCGCAAGCACAGTCTTTCTCTACTGCTTCCTTCCGCTCTTCTTGGGGCTTTATTACCTGAGCCCGAGGCGCGGAAAGTCTCTGGTCATCGCGCTTTCGAGCTATGTGTTTTACGGTTGGTGGCGTCCCGATTTCGTCATCCTCATGCTCATTTCGACTGTCGTCGACTACTCCTGCGGAAAAGGAATCCTCCGGGACCGTGCGGTGGGGATTGCCGGGAAACGCTGGGTAGGGCTCTCGCTGGCAGTCAACCTCGGTCTCCTGGGCTATTTCAAGTACGCCAACTTCGGCATCGATACCTTGAATGCTGTGTTCGCGCCCTTCGGGGTCGGTCCGATGCAATGGGCCGAGGTGATTCTGCCTGTCGGAATATCGTTTTACACCTTCCAGACATTGAGCTACACCGTTGACGTCTACAGGGGCAAGGCTCCGCCGGTGCAGAGTTTCATGGATTTTATGTGTTATGTGGCGATGTTTCCGCAGCTCGTGGCCGGTCCTATCGTTCGTTACAATACGATCGCGGCCCAGCTGGCGGATCGCACCCACACTCTCGGGAAGTTCAGTCGGGGGGTTCTTTTCTTTCAGGCCGGTCTGGCCAAGAAGGTCCTCGTGGCCGACATCCTCGGAGGCCTCGCCGATCAGGCCTTCGCTGCGCAGCACCTGACGACCGCCGATGCCTGGATCGGCATTCTGGCGTACACCTTTCAGATCTACTTCGACTTCTCGGGCTACTCTGACATGGCGATCGGCCTCGGCCTGATGATGGGTTTCCGCCTGCCGGTGAACTTTAACCAGCCTTATCGGTCAGTCAGCATCACGGACTTTTGGAGACGGTGGCACATTTCCCTGTCGACCTTCCTCAGGGATTACCTCTACATCCCTCTTGGCGGCAACCAGAAGGGGCCGATCCGCACCTATGTGAACCTGGCGACGACAATGCTGCTCGGAGGGCTGTGGCACGGCGCCAACTGGACTTTTGTCGCCTGGGGCGCCTACCAGGGCTTCTGGCTCATCCTCGAACGCCTCGGCGGCAAGAAATCCCTCTATGGCCGCGCCCCGTACCTGGTCCAGGGGGGTCTGACCTTCATCATCGTGATCTTCGGATGGGTGCTGTTCAGAGCGGAGACCCTGGGAGAGGCGATTCATTTCGCGGCGACCATGCTTGGGGCCGGAGGAGGGGGACTGAGCCTCTCATTGCAGCCGATCCACCTGCTGGCGGGACTGGCCGCCGTCATCATCGTCTGGAGGGTGCCGACGACCCAGGAAGTGATCGCTCGAACCGCCCCGACAGCGACCCTGTTGTTGCAGCCCGCCTTCTTGCTGGCGTTGGCTCACGTGCACTACGCTGACCACGTACCTTTTCTCTATTTTCAATTCTGATGGGCACTTCTCGAAACGTAACCGTGACCGACAGGGACGGCCTCGTCGCTTTCCCGGACGCTTTGCCGGAGCGTCGTATCAGCTCGGTATGCGCAGTGGCTGCGGCGATCCTGTTGATCGTTGTTCTCGGCGGGACAGCCCTCGTGGATCTCGTGTCGCCGGCGCCGGCTCTGACCTTGATCGGCGCCGAGAAGCGACGTGATGCCCGTCTTCGGTCCGTGGCTCGTCTGTGGGATGGGTCTCTTTTCCGTCTCTGGGAACACGACCTGCGCCTGAGATCGCGTGTGCGGCGGCAGGTGACCGACGCTTATGGCTGGGTCCTCTATCGATACTTCCGCCACGTGCAGGGGAACCTCGTTGTCGGACCTCGCGGCTGGTTGTTCCTCGGTTACAGAACTTCGGTTGCCGACGAGACGGATGAAGATTTGGCCCGTCGGGCCGGAGCGGCCATGGCTGCGATCGATCGGCGTATTCATGCTCTTGGAATGCGTGCGATCATCATTCCCGTGCCGCGTAAGGCGGCGCTTCATGCCGATGAGCTTCCCGGCACGGTCAGGTCCCGACCCGAGGTCGACCGCGCTGTGGTTCGGGATCTCGAGGAACGGGGAATCGAGGTGGTCGACCTCTGGAAGGTATTTGAACAAGACCTTTCAGGACCGGCCTACCACATGCTTGGCTCCCATTGGACGGACGAGGCCCAGGTGGTAGCGGCCCGTGAGGTGGCGGCGGCTTGCGGTGATTCTCAAACTCCCGAAGGCGGTTGGCGGGTCCTGAAGTCCACCGGATTGTCTCTCGACGTGGATACCGATTTGCTGAAATTTGCCGGCATCCACGGGGAGTATCGGCTGCCAGGGTTGGCTGCGAGAGA
>CAZCEX010000294.1:0-6058 GCA_964497785.1 uncultured Thermoanaerobaculia bacterium
CCCCGGGCGCCGTCAGGGAGGCACGTATGAACTCGTCGGCGCCGAGGAGATCTTTGTTGGTGAGCAGCACCGTGCGTTCGATGAGGTGCTTGAGTTGGCGCACGTTGCCGGGCCAGGCCTGGGCGACGAGCCAAGCGACGGCCGACGCCTCGAGGGCGAGATCGTGGCGTCGGTAGACCCGCGCAAGGCCGTCGACGAAACGGGCGGCGAGCATCGGCACGTCACCGCGGCGCTCCCGCAGTGGCGGTAAATGGACCGATATGAGGTTGAGCCGGTAGAGCAGGTCTTCGCGGAAGCGACCGGTGTCGATTAACGACGCGAGATCGCGATTGGTTGCGGAGATGATGCGCACGTCGACAGTTGTCGAGGCGCTCGATCCGACCCTCTCGAAGGTTCGGTCCTGGAGCACGCGCAGGAGCTTGACCTGACAGATGGCGTCGAGGTCGCCGACCTCGTCGAGAAAGAGGGTTCCCCCGTCAGCTGCCTCGAATCGGCCCGTTCGTGCGTGCTTGGCGTCGGTGAAGGCCCCTTTGACGTGGCCGAACATCTCGCTTTCGAAAAGAGAGGTCGGCACGCCGCCGAGGTTGACCTTGACGAACGATCCGTTGTGCCGGTCGCTGTTCTTCCAAACGGCTTCGGCAATGACCTCTTTGCCGGTGCCGCTCTCGCCAGTGATCAGGACGGGTGCTTCGGTGGCGGCGACCCGGCCGACGATCTCGAGCACGCGGAGGAACTGTGGGTCCTCGCCGACCAGGGCGCGAAAGTCGTGGTCGGCGTCGAGCGAGGCTCGAGAAGGCGCCTCATCCGATTGGTTCTGATTGACCAGGGCCAGGCCGAGGGCGGTGCGCACGGCGAGGTTGATCTGCTCGTGCGTCCACGGCTTTGTAATGAAATCCGCCGCGCCCGCCTTGACTCCTCTGACAGCCAGCTCGACCGAAGCCCAGGCCGTCATGAGGATCACCGGCAAGTGGGGGTATTGGGCCTTCATCCGCCGCAGCAGATCGAGACCCTCTTCGCCGCTCGTTCGCCGCGAGTAGTTCATGTCTTGAATGACCAGGTTCACCTCTTGTGAGGCGAGGGTCTGCAACGCCATTTCGGGCGTGGTAGCTGTGACCGGAGCGTAACCTCCCTGCTTGAGCAGCAACGCCAAGGAGGTGAGCACCGCCTGGTCGTCGTCAACGATGAGTATTCGTTTTTGCTCCATGTCCCAGCTCCACTCTCGTAGCAGCACCAGCATACCTTTGATGCACGGTCCGATTGCGATCAGGCACTATAGAATGAATGAACCGCGAACGCGCAAAGAGCGCAAAGATTTGTTTTTCAATGCCTTATACCCTATCTTTGCGTCCTTCGCGTCTTTGCGTTTCAAATTCACACCGCTGCGGTGGGCATCGACCTGATCTGTGGGATACCCTCCTTGGTACGGCTGTCTACTCGTCGTGCAGGGCGTGCGCAGGCTCGACCCGTGCCGCGATCCACGCTGGGTAGAGTCCACTGCCGGCGGCGAGCAGGCACATCAGGCCGAGTGAGATCGACAGCGCCAGACCTACGGTGCTCCAACTCAGCGAACTCAACACCCCGAGCAGAGGCAGCTGAATGATCAGAATCGTGGCAGCCAGGGCGCCGAAGACCGTCACGACGAGGATTTCTCCAAGGACCTGCCGGTAGATGGCGCTGCGCGGCGCACCGATTGCCCGGCGCAGTCCGATCTCGCCGACCCGCTGTGTGACCGACTGCCAGAAGACGCCGACCATGCCGAGAAAGACCATCAAGAGCAGGAAGACGGCGACAAGAGCGGCAATCACGAGCGGCGCCATCGCCATCTTGCCGTTGCGCTGCCTGATCGAGTCGGTCCTCTCGATCTGAAAGGTCAGGTCGGGTGCCAACGAGCGCATCAAGCGCAAGGCGCGTTCTTCGAACCCGGCGCCAGTTCCGGGCAGGACCCGGATCAGGAAACGCTGTGGTGGAGCGCTGTCGTTGTGGATGTCCAGACTGCTTCGGGAGATGAAGCTCGGGTTGATGCCGCCCAGGGCGCCGTTCTTCCGGTATGCGGCGATCACGCCGACGACCCGCCTTTCGGGGTCCTCGTTGACGGTCTTTCCGATCGGGTCAACATCCCCGAAGAGTTGCTCCACCGCGATCTGATTGATGACGACCGGCGTCCATTCGAGGGCATCGTCTGCCTTTTCGAACCAACGGCCCTGCACGATTCTGAGGCCCAGGGTTTCGAGACCTCCGTCGGTCAACGAGCAGTTGTCTGCAGAAACACTCGTTCCTTCGTACTCCAGTGCGGTGCTCGAGTAGGCGAGCTCGAAGGGGCCGTAGTCGGTTGCGGCTACGGCAGCCGTTTCGGGCAAAGCCTCGAGTTCCCGCAAGATTCGAGCTGTCAGCGCCCGGCGGCCCCCAAGATCTGCAGACCCGGTGAGGTCGAAATCGCGGCTGTCGATGGACGCTGTAAATAGAGCATCGTATTCAAAACCCATCGGCTGCCGCACACGGTTGAGGAAGATCAGGGCTATGGCCGTGACGGCGAAGAGCACCAAAAAGCAAACGAAGATCTCGAGCACGAGCAGAGCGTTGTTGCGACGACGACTCCATACGAGCTTGATGAGATGGCGAATCATGAGGTGCCTCCTCTCAGGGCGTCGACCGGGTTCAGCCGGGACATGCGCCAAGCGGGGAACACCCCGGAAAACAATCCAAAAAACAATGCAGCTGCAAGGGCGTAGCCGAGGATGCGAACATTGAGGTGAAAGGTGGCATACGGAATCCAGCCGGCGCTCGAAATGAGACTGAGCAGGAGGTAGGTGAGCCCGATGGAGAGCGCACCGCCAGCCAGCGTCAGAAGCACGTTTTCGACGACGAACTGGCCGATAAGGGTCGAGGACGGCGCGCCGAATGCCTTGCGCACGCCGATCTCACTGTGTCGTTCCATGATCCGGCTCATGTTCAGGTTGACGAGGTTGATCGTCGGCAGAACCATGAAGAGAACGGCCAGGATGATGAGCCACCGCAGGAGCCTTGCAGCCTGGTCCTGATCGGAGCCGCCCTGGGAGAAGACCAGCCGAGCCAGCATCTCGAAGGTGGTCTCCGGAACTGCAACGATGCGGTCGTAGGGCGCCCGCGCCGACAGGTCAACCGCCGCCATGCGAGCCGTGAACTCGTCGCGGATTTCGTCGAAGTCCTGTGTGCTGTTGGCGAGGATGAGGCCCATGTAGAGCCCGATGTGTTCGTCGCCGAGACCCCGATTCCGCGCTGTCGTACGTGGTACCCAGATGTCTGCGAAGGGTACGAAGCGCAGCATGGGCACGTCGGGCACGACGCCGACCACCCTGTAGGCGATGCCATCAACCTCGACCATCTGCCCGAGTGCCGGTCCGCCCCCGAAGTAGCGTTCGCGGGAGGTCTCATTGATGACCGCGACAAAGGCGGCGTTGTCGACCTCGTCCACGGTGAATGGGCGACCCTCGATGAAATCGAAGCGCAGGATCTGCCAGAACTCGGCGTCGGTGTACTTGAGGAAGCTCTCGATCTTGCGGCCGTCGACGTAGGAGACAGCATTCCAGAATACGCTCGAGATCGAGGTCTTCTCGACGCCCGGAAGCCCGCCCAGGTGGCGATCAAGCAGAGCCTCCGACGGCAAGGCGGACATCAAGAGCGATGCGTCTTCGGAACTCGTCAGGTTGACGCGGTAGATGCCCAGGGTGCGGTCCTGGTTCACCTCGGGCGGCAAGCCGGCGAAGATGTGGTCGAGCATCGCCGCTGCCACAAGAATCAGGCCGAGGGTGATGGTGATCCCGAAGAGGCTGACGAAGGTGAAAAACTTGCGGCGTCTGAAGACGGCCAGAGCGATCTTGACGTAGTTCCTGAACATCGTGGACCTCAGTTGACCTGGCGGCCGTCGAAGAGGCGTACCGTGCGAACGGTTCGTTCCGCGAGGCGGGGGTCGTGGGTCACCATGACAATCGTCGTTCCCTCCTCGCTGAGCTCCGAGAGAATCGCCATGATCTCGTCGCCCATCTGGCTGTCGAGGTTGCCCGTGGGCTCATCGGCGAGCAGGATTCCCGGTTTGCCGACGATTGCGCGGGCGATGGCGACCCGTTGTTGTTGGCCTCCGGAAAGCTGGCCGGGTCTGTGGTGCATTCGGGAACCGAGGCCGACTCGCTCGAGGGCCCTGGTGCAGAGGCGCCGCCGTTCTCTGCCGGAGACCTTGCGATAGAGCAGAGGCACCTCGACGTTGTCGATCACCGGCAGATCACGGATCAGGTGAAACGATTGAAAGACGAAGCCGATCTCTTCGTTGCGCAGGAAGGCCAGCGCCCGATCGTTGAGACCTTTTGTATCCCTGCCGCCGATCAGGACCTGGCCGTCCGAAGGGGCGTCGAGCAGGCCGATGATGTTGAGCAGGGTGCTCTTGCCCGAGCCGGAGGGGCCCATGATGGATACGAACTCCCCCTCTTCGATCGTCAAGCTCGTGCCGGATAGGGCCAGGGTCTCGATGCGATCAGTGCGATACACCTTGTCGACGTTTTTCAGCTCGATCATTGTTGCCTCCATCTTCTGTTCATCGCACCCTGAGGCGCGCGGCGTGTTTGTAGTCGTCCATGTTTGAGATGATTACTCGATCGCCCACTTCCAGGCCCGAGATGACCTCGTAGCTTTCGATGCCGGCAACGCCGATTCGCACCTGACGCCGATCGGCAAACTCCCCGCCGACAACGAAGACCTCCTGGGCGCCGCTGCCGTTGACGAAGGGTCCCTTCGCGATGCGCAGGACATTCGCCCGGTGCTCGGTGACGATGTGCACGTCGATGCGTTGGTTGAGGTGAAGCAGGGGGCTTTCCGGGTGCTCGAACTCGATATTGACCGTCATGACGCCCTGATCGATGGCGGGCGGAATGCTGGCTACTCGTCCCGCGAGGTGCTCGCCACCAATCACCAGCCGGACCGGCATGCCGACGGTGATTCGGTTGGCGTGCACATCAGAGACTGTGGCTTCGACCTTGAATCGGCTGAGGTCGGCAATACGGGCCAGCACCTCGCCGCGGGATACCGTCGCCCCCTCGTCTTCGGCGACCCAGGTAAGCACCCCGGGACGGTCGGTGCGCACCGTCGCTCGTTCAAGGCGGCTCTCCTTCTCGACCAGATCGCGACGTAGCTGCGAGAGTTCGATCTCCAGACCGTCGATACGGGTTCGGGTGGCCCGCCGTTCGCGGTCGCTCTTCTCCTCGAGCTGCCGGAGCTCGATTCGGGCCACCTTCTCTTCAAGCTCGGCCTGTCTGAGGGCAAAGGCCGAGGTCAGGCCCAGATCCTGCAGCTCCCGTTGCTGACCTGTCTTGGCCTCGAGGAAAGCGAGACGCTCGCGCTGAATCTCCTGCTCGCCGACGAGCTCGGAGAGGCGGCTGTCGAGGTCTTCGGCCATCTCGCGTCTTCTGTTTCCTTTGAGTTCGATATCGTCGCGCAGCTGTTCGACGCCAAGGCGCGCCTCGGTGTCGTCGAGCTCGAGCACCGCCCGCCCGGCCTCGAGGCTGGTGCCGGGCTGCTCGAGCACGCGCCGCACCCGCGCCTCGAACGGACTCGGGATCACCTGTTCCATCGCCGGCACTACCGTGCCCGAGCACAGGATCGTAGCCTCGACGTCGCCGCGTTCGACCTCGGCGAATCGAACGCGATTGCCGTTGACGCTCGGTTGCAGCATCCACCGCACGCCGACAATAGCCAGCACCGCCAGGGCCACCCCGCCCGCCACCATCACGACGTTTCGATTCCGTCGTGCTCTGATCTCTTGTGGTTCGATCTCTCGGTCCATGCGTCCTCCGATTGAGGGCCATTGGAAGATCCGTGCCAGGCCGAACCGCCGTTTTTTGGCTCGAATTCTAACGACCGTCCGGAAATGGACGGTGGCACCGTTCGCAGGTGGACGATTCTGGTCGGTTAACCCCAATACTGTTCTATTAGGCCCATGGAATTTGTGTCCCTGCGCAGCCGAGACGGCCGCACCACAATGGGTCGAAGTATTGTGGCGCGGGCGTCCCGCCCGCGATCATGCAAACTGAAC
>CAZCEX010000295.1:0-6057 GCA_964497785.1 uncultured Thermoanaerobaculia bacterium
CCCAATACGTGTGTGCGCCGCCGCCACCGCCCCCGCCACCGCCGCCACCGCCGCCGCCGCCGCCACCACCACCACCGCCACCACCGCCACCACCGCCGCCGCCACCACCACCGCCACCGGTGGGACTGCCGAGCGTCAGACGCCCGAAGCCGTAGTCGAGATCCTTGCCTGGAGGACCCATGTCGGAGGCGCGACTCTGGATGAAATTGCGGACCTGGACGTGGGTCCAGCTGGGGTTGGCCGCCCAGACAGTTGCCGCCGCCCCCCCAACGTGCGGGCTGGCGGATGAGGTTCCGTTGAACGCCCCGGGCCCGTAGGATGCGGTGCTGACGTTGGCGTACGCGGCGACGTCGGGCTTGACTTGGCCGCCGTTGATGCTGCCGCCGGGTCCGTTGGTCGGTCCTCTCGAGCTGTAGGACTCGAGCTCGTATGGCGGGTTGACGTCGAGGGCGGCGACGGCGATGGCGCCCGCTGCGTCCGACGGAGGTGTGAGGGACCCATTTTGCACGTTGAACTGAAGCGGACGAGTGTCGACTCTGTTGAAGAACTCGACCTCGGGCCTGTTGGTGCCAGAGTATCGCTTGATTGCGAACCCGTAATACCCGGCTTCGGTGGTCGTATGTCCGAACTCCTCGATCGGCTGGTCCCCCGGCCGCCCGCTTTGCTCGCTGTCTGAGCCACCGACGAGGGTCGGGTTGTTGGTCCCGTCCCAGAAGTAGAGCTCAAAATCGAGATCGGTCGGGGTCGCGGTCCACTCGTTCCAGACCATCGCCGCCCAGATGGTGTAGTCCGCCCGGATATTGAGAGGGCTTCCCTGATCATCCATGATGTAGTTGATCTTCCAGCCGTCGCTGAAGTCGTGGTACTTGCTCCCGTCCGGGTCGGTGAATCGCCCCTGCCAGTGGGCGAGTCTGGAGTTGCCGGCCGAGTTTGCCCATACCCCGCCGGAGTTGACAAAATCATCGACGGCGCCGTCGAGGGGGCCGCTACCGTCACCGGGCCCCCAGGATAGCCAGCCGGCCGACATCGTGATGACCTTGACGCCGTTGCCCTGCATCCAGTTGATGGCGTTGGCGATGCCGACCTCGGAACCGGTCAGGGCCAGGTAGAGGTGGGCCATGTCCGGGGCGAGGTCGGTGACGATCTCGGCGCAGGCAGTGCCGTGCACGCTCTCGGCATCCGGTGGGCTTCCGCTGAAGGACTGGAAGCTCACCCTGTTCGCTGGCGGAAGCTCGGAGCCGAGCAACTGGTCCCAGCCACCCATCTGGGGATCGATCACGCCGACCTTGATGCCGGCGCCGCGGTGGCCCTGGCTGTGCCAGGCGTCCATGCCCATCGCGCCGAGCCCTTCGGTGGTGGCAAGGATGTTCGTCTTCTGGGCAGCTGGTGGCAGTTCTGCGGGAAGGTGAACGTAGATGGGCCTCCTGACACGGGCGACCTCAGGGTGGTTGTTGAGTAGAGGCAGCAGGGAGAAGGGAACATGAGCTTGAACCAGTCCGATCACGGTCTCGATGTGGGCGGCGTCGCGCTCTGAGAGCCAGTATTTGATCGTGCGGTCGCTGCCGGGTCGTGGTTCGATGACTACCTGTACACGGGCATCCTGTACCCGGTACCCGAGCGCCAGAGCTGTCTCCTCCGGTGCGGTGGTGGCGAGGATACGGTTCAATCCGCGATCGAGCTTTACGTAGATGCTCGCGGCTTTCGGCTTTTCGGCCTCGGGATCGGCGACGATCTTTCCGGCGACGGGAGTAAACTGCCCCGCAGCCGTGGAGGAAGGTGTCAGGATGCCGATCGGGAGCGCGAGAACGGCCCAAACGACGGTGAAGGTTCGGATACTGGTTTTCATGCTTTCCTCCACGAGGCTTCGCTTGACCATCTTACAGCCCCACCGGTCGATTCGGGGTGTTTCAGGGGGTTGAGCGAATAGGGGGACGGGGGCACGGGTTGAAGACTGAGATGGTGGCCGAGCACGACGCAGAGACGGACCGTGAGGTCGAGCTCCGAAGGGGCTGGCCCATCCTGCGGCTTGTGCGCGACTACAGCAGTCGCTTTGCCCCGAGTTACCTGGTCGGCGCTCTCTTTCTCTTGTTGACCAACTACCTGACGGTCTCGATCCCCGGCGAGATCGGCAGCGCTGTGGATGCCCTTCGTGCCGGTCAGCCGCTCGGTCGGTACGCGGCCGCCATCGCCCTCATGGGGGCAGCGATCATCGTCGTTCGCACCCTGTCGCGGGTGCTCATCTTCAATCCCGGACGCCATCAAGAGTACCTCCTTCGGCGCGACATCTTTTCCAAGCTGATGCGCCTGCAGCCGTCGTTTTACGCAGGTCATACGCGCGGCGATATCGTGAGTCGTGCGTCCAACGACGTGACCTGGGTGCGGACGTTGGTCGGGTTCGGTGGCCTGCAGGCCGTCAATGTTGCCATGGCCGTGTCGCTCACCGGCTGGAAAATGCTCACCCTGTCGCCATACCTCACCGGCGCCGTATTGGCGCCGATCCTCGTTGGCACCGTGGCTGTGCAATGGGGGATTCGCAGAGTCTTTGTGCTCAGTCGCCGTGCGCAGGAGCAGCTCGGGGAGATCTCCGAAAACGTATTGGGCAGTCTTCAGGGCATGGCGGCCATCCAGGGTTTCGTCGCGGAGGAGGCCTTCATCAACCGTTTTGAAGGCCGCAACCAGGCGTGGCTGAAAACCGGCCTCCAGCTGGCGCTCATCCGGGCAACAGCTTTGCCCCTGCTCGTGCTCTCCGGCGGTGTGGCGATGTTCATGCTGCTCGCGGTCGGCGGGCCAATGGCGATTCGCGGCATCATCAGCGTTGGTGAACTGGCGGCCTTTGCGGCATTGTTGACCGTGCTCTTGCCGACGCTCAGGTCGATGGGGTGGATGTTCTCGGTCCTGGCGCGCGGGCGGGCGGCATTGGAGCGGATCTTCGAGCTGCTCGACGTTCCGGTCGATCGCCCGGAGGGGGCGTCGGGAAGGGTTTTGCCTGCCGGAGCAGGACCGGCCCTCACGCTGTCGGGCCTGACCTTTGCCTATCCCGACGACCCCGGCCGGGAGGTCTTGAAAGACATTTCGGCCGCGTTACCAGCGGGAGCAGTGATCGGCCTCTTCGGCCGAACCGGGAGCGGCAAGAGCACCCTGCTGCGTGTATTGGCGCGGCTCTACAATCCGCCCCCGGAGTCTGTTTTTGTCGACGGTGTCGACCTCGCCTCCCTGGATCTGCTGGCGTGGCGTCGTCGTCTGGCGATGGTTCCGCAGCGACCATTCCTCTTTTCGGACTCGATCGCCGCCAACATTGCGTTGGGAGCTGAATCTCATGAGGCCGCAATCGTGGCGGCTGTCGAGGCGGCTGCGCTCGAACCCGATCTCGAGGTGCTCCCGGACGGTCTCGAGACGGTAGTCGGGGAACGCGGCATCATGCTGTCGGGCGGGCAGCGGCAGAGGGTTGCCCTCGCCCGCGGCCTGTATCGCGGTGCGGACCTGCTGATCCTGGACGACGTCTTGTCGGCGGTCGACCATCATACCGAGAAGACGCTCGTCGACGCCCTGTCGGGGCTCTCCCAAACTGGTAGCCGGCCGACGGTGCTCGTCGCCTCCAACCGGCTCTCTGTATTGCGCCGAACAGAGGTGGTCCTGGTGCTCGACAAGGGGCGTTTGGTGGACGAAGGCCATCACGACGAGCTCGTTGAACGGCCCGGAATCTATCGCGATACCTGGTTGGCCCAAAGGGCGGGCGCCGTGCTCGAAGAGGAGGCGCCCTCATGAATGGTTTGCGCCGCCTGTGGCCTTACATGAGGCCGGACCTCTGGTCATTCGTCACCGCGTTGGCCCTGACCCCGTTGGCTGCGGCCTTGAGCCTCGCCCAACCTTATCTTCTGAAACGAGCGATCGACGATCACGTCGTGCCGGGCGCTACCGAGGGACTGTGGACTGTGGCCCTGCTCTACCTGGCCGCCGTCCTGGCCGGTTATGTACTCGAAGGCGCCTACGTGCTCTCGCTCGCGTGGGGCGGGCAGAGGACAATCCTGCGTCTGAGGTCCGGCGTCTACCGCCACCTGTTGTCGTTGCGTCAGTCCTTTCTCGACCGACAGCCGGCGGGTCGGCTCATGACGCGTGTGACCTCGGACGTCGACGCCCTCGGCGAAGCTTTCTCGTCAGGCCTGATCGCGATCGTGCTCGATCTCCTGATGATCGTTGGCACTCTGGGGGCCATGCTTTGGTTGGACGCCGGTCTGACGTTCGTTCTTCTGCTGCTCGCGCCTCCTCTTCTGTGGCTGCTCAACGCCGTGCGTAAACGTCTGCGTATCCTCTTTCTCGAGGTCCGGGAGGCGCTTGCCGCGGTCAATACCTTCCTCGCCGAAAGGGTGGATGGGGTCGAGGTGGTGCAGCTTTATGGTCACGAAGAACAAGCGGAGCAGAGATTCGACGGACTGAATGACTGCTTTCGACAGGCGACGACTCGATCGAACTACTACGACGCTTTCATCTACGCTCTCGTCGACGGTTTTGCTTCAATCGGTGTCGCCGTCATGCTCTGGTACGGCTCGGGAATCGCCGCCCGCTGGGGTCTCAACCTGCCGTTCGGTTCAGTGGTCTCGGCCGGACTGCTGGTCGCCTTTCTCGAGTACCTGGACCGTCTCTTCAGACCCCTGCGGGAGCTGTCCGGCAAGATCGCCATTCTGCAGCGTGGAGGTGCGGCTCTCGAGAAAATTCTCGACCTGCTCGGGGAGAAAGCGGTTGTTGACGAAGGCGGAGAACCAACCGGCGACATCCACGGTCATATCGTCTTCGACGACGTCTGGTTTCGATACCGGCCTGAAGCCAACGACGTGCTCCGTGGCATCGACCTCGAGGTCAGGCCCGGCGAGGTCGTGGCGGTGGTCGGGGCGACCGGCTCGGGCAAGACGACCCTGATGCGGGTGCTCGATACCTCCTACACGGGTTACCGGGGTTCGATCACGGTTGATGGCAGAGAGCTCGGCATGCTGCGGGCGCGCGATGTGAGGCGCTGCATGGCCGGGGTGGGGCAGGATCCGCAGCTCTTTTCCGAGAGTCTTCAGTTCAACGTCGATCTTGACAACCGCGTGATCGACGCCCATCGCCGCCAGCGAGCCGCCGAAGTGGTCCACGCCGACCAGGTGGTTGAGAGGGTTGGCTGGGAGCATGTTCTTCGTGAGCGAGGTTCTGATTTGTCGGTTGGCGAGGGCCAGCTTCTGACCTTTGCCCGTGCGATGGCGCACGACACCGAGGTGGTCATTCTCGATGAAGCCACCGCCAGCATCGACACCTTGACCGAGAGGTTGGTGCAGGATGCCCTGGCCCGGATCTTCGAGCAAAGGACGGTGATCGTCGTCGCCCACCGGCTCTCCACCGTCGAACGAGCCGACCGCATCGTGGTGATGGACCAGGGTCGGATCGTCGAACAGGGCAGCCACGCGCAGTTGATGGAGATCGAAGGGCTGTATGCGAGGTTGGTGAGGGCAGGTGAGGAGTTGGTTGCCTAAAAGCTCGAAACATAATGCTCTGTAGAAAGATAGAAACTCAACCCAGCAGTGATGCCGCCCACTCAGGTGGCTCTGGCCGGTCATCCTGGAGGGCTCGCACACCAAGCCCGCCGCGCTGCAGTGTTTCTACGGCTTCGGCGGCGGCGTGGGCGCCGGGGATGGTCGTGATGTAGAGCACCCTGGCATCGAGGGCCGCGCGGCGAATGGAGCTCGCGTCGAGGGCGGCTCGGCGACCGGCCGTAGTATTGACGACGAGCTCGACCGCGCCCGATTCTAAAAGTTCCGGAATGTCGGGTTGGCCTTCGCCGACCTTTGCGGCGACGAGCACGTCGTCGAAGCCGGTCGCACCGAGCTCGGCAGCCGTGCCGGACGTGGCAGCGAGCGAAAACCCAAGCTCTTCGAAGCGGGCGGCGAGCGCCGGCAGGCGGCTCTTGTCGCGGTCGGCGACGGAAAGCAGGACCCGGCCGTCGCCGGGCAGGCGCCACCCTGCAGCCATCGCCGCCTTGGCAAAGGCCTCGCCGAAGGTCCGGCCGCGGCCCATGACCTCGCCGGT
>CAZCEX010000296.1:0-6052 GCA_964497785.1 uncultured Thermoanaerobaculia bacterium
GGTCGGCGCCGGGACGCCGCTCGGGGGGTACCAGCCGTCGACGTCGATTGGGGAGAACCCTCGGGGCAGAATCTCCCAGCCCTCCTTGCGCATCGCCGACCGGCTGCCGTCGCCATGGGCGCCTTCGAGGACCATGATCGCGTAAGCCTGGGTCACGTAGGGAATGTGGAGCTCGACATTCGGAATGCCGATGACCTCGTTCTTGCCGTCGAGGTCGAGGTCGGCGACGCTCGGTGGCGACGCGGTCCACTGCAGCCACTCGAAGTCACGGGGGTTCGGCCACGGCTCCTCGTGAAGGTTGTAGTGCCACTCCTCGACCTGCGGGTCGGCCCATCGGATAAACTGGCCCCATGTGAGTCGCCGGCCAAGGTAATCCGAGCTGGGATTGGTGAAATATGGCGAGGCGTTGATGGCGACGCCGTCGTTGTCGAACGCCTGGATGTGGTGATTGTCGTAGGTCGCCAGGACCTCGAGTTCGGGGTCGTCGTCGATGTTGCCGATGCCAACGTTAAGGCCGTAGCAGCCATAACCGCTGTGACCGGCGCCGTTCCTATAGAGGTCGTTGCCCGCTCCACCGAGGTTGTTATACCGCGGCCATGCAGGTGAGTGGCCGCCAGCGGGTTGAAAGGAGCTGCCGTCAGCCGAGAAGGCGAACACCTGGGCCCCACCGGCCGAGGTGGGCTGGGTTTGCGTGGTCGTGACGACGATTTCGATGTTGCCGTCACCATCGAGGTCGGATGCGGCCATGCCGCGAATCTCCGGAGATTGTCCGGCGGTTGTTGTGTCGGCGGGCCAGCCGTTCTTGACCACCAGCTGGTCATTACGCCACTCGAAGGCGATGACCTCGTGGCCTCGGCCGACGACAACCTCGGTGACGCCATCCCATTCGAGGTCGGCGACGACGTGGGGCGCGTAAACCCGTCCCTCACCGTCGGTTGCGACGTCGAGCAGGTTCATGTTGTTGTCGAAGACGTAGACATCGTAGTAGGCGGCCACCAGCTCGTGAGAGCCGTCGTGGTCGAGATCGGCGACGATAGGGGAGGCGAACCAACTCGTCTGGCCGGTGAGGTGTTGCAGGAAGACCGGCGCCTGAACGGGTCCGGCGGAGTTGTCCGGCACACACAGAGGACCTTGTGCGCCGGCGGCATGGCAGCACAAAAAACAAAGCGCTGATAAGAACCACATGGAGGAAGATCGGCCGGTCATCACGTGCTCCCGAACACCATTGTTACACCGTTGCCTGGATTGACGTGTGACCCGTCACACCCTCCGATCCCTTCCTGCCCCTTGACAAGCTGGAGTTTCAAAACTAAATTAAAAAACGAGCGTTCGGTTTTTTAAGTCGAAAGGGGAGCGGATGAAAAACGGTCGCCAGGCCGAAAAGTCCGAAGCAGCCACCAAGAGCGCCCTCCGGGCAGCACTGGGACTTTTTTCCTCTCAGGGATACGGCGCGACGTCGATGCGCGGGATCGCTCAAGAATGCGGCCTTTCGGTGGGCAACCTCTACCACCACTTCGGGTCCAAAGAAAAGATATTTCAGCGTCTGATCGATGCGTATTGGGCTCGGTTGTTGGACCCGGAGAACAGACTGCAAAAGGTCTTCGTGGCAGCGAATTTCCCCGACGACCTCGAGGAGTTGGCAGCCGCGATCGAGCAGACGGTCGAGGAGAACTCCGAGTCCATCAAGCTCGTCTTCATCGACGTCATCGAGTTCAAGGGCCGCCACATCCGGTTTTTCTACGAGACGATGGCCGATCGATTCAAGGCTGTCTACGGGGCTCGTTTCGCCAAGCTCAAGAAAGAAGGCAAGCTCGCCGAGGCCGACCCGATGGTCGCTGTGATGGTGGCCACCCGTTGGCTTTTCTATTTCTTCACGGTTGAGAAGTGTTTTGGTGTGCCGATGCATTTCGGCATGGCGGCGGAACAGGCCGTCGATGGGTTCATTCGTATTTTGCGGTATGGGACGCTGCGCCGGGGAGATGCTTCTGCGGTGGCAACGGAGACCAAACAGGGAGTCGACTCAGAAGGAGGACAGGATGAGTGATCGAGTGAGATGGATGTTGCTGATTGTCGGGGTATTGGCCGTGTTGGCCGGCATGGTGATGCCTGTGACGGCACAAGAGGCGGAGGAGGTCACCGAACCCGCAACCGAAGAGGAGGAGAACGCAGCCCTTTCTGGTCGAGATCCCTTCCAGGGTGAGGTTGTGGTGACCGCCCGGCGCCGGGAGGAGGTCCTCCAGGAGGTCCCGCTGGCTGTTTCTGTCATTTCGGGAACGACGCTTGAGGATGTCATGGCGACCGACATCTCGGAAATCGAGAAGAACGTGCCCAACCTCTCGATCTACCAAGGCCGCAACCAATCGACCACCATGACTGCTTTCATCCGAGGCGTAGGGCAAGCGGACCCCCTTTGGGGTGTTGACCCCGGCGTCGGCCTCTACGTGGACGACGTCTACATCGCCCGGCCTCAAGGCGCCCTGCTCGACGTCTACGATGTCGAGCGCGTCGAGGTGCTGCGTGGCCCTCAAGGAACCCTTTACGGAAAAAATACCATCGGTGGCGCCATCAAATACGTCACCCGGCAGATGACGGACGATCCCACTGGCAAGATCTCCCTCAACTATGGCTCGTTCGACACTGCGGAGGCGCGTGCCCTTTTCAGTGGCCCTCTCGTCAAGGGCAAGCTGCGTGGTAAGGCCGCTTTCGCTTATCTGCAAAGAGACGGCTACGGAACGAATCTCTATACCGGAGAGGATGTTTCGGACAAGAACTCGATTGCGTACCGTGTCGGTCTGGAGTGGCTGCCATCCGACAAGGTGACCATGGATTTCAACTGGGACCGCACCGAGGACGACGCCAACCCCGTTGGGCTCACCCGGCTTGAGCCGAACGCGATCTGCGGACTCTTCGGCCAGACCTGCGATGTGTTCGACAATCATTTCGACACCGAGAGCGGGCTCGAGCCGACAAACGGCACGACTGCCAACGGTTACTCCTTTTCCCTCAATTGGAATATCAGCCCCAACTGGAATTTCAAGTCCATCACCGCTTATCGGGATACCGATACCAATAACAACATCGACTTCGATACGGCCCCGCTGCGCATCGCGGATGCTTTTGCCTATTACTATGATGAGCAGCTCACCCAGGAGTTCCAGGTTCTTTACGATGCCGGCGGGCGCTGGAACGCCGTCATGGGACTGTATTACTTCAAAGGTGAGGCCGGTGGTACGGTCAATACGATCTTCTTCGAGAGCACGTTCGTGACTACGGACGGATACACCAAGACCGATTCGTACGCCTTCTACGGTGATGCCAACTACCGGATGAGCGACAAGTGGACGCTCAACTTCGGTCTGCGGCCGACGCAGGAGACCAAGAACGGTCGCGCCTACAACGTCTACAATACCGACGACACCTTTACGGACGTCCTTCTCGTGAC
Source organism: uncultured Thermoanaerobaculia bacterium (assembly GCA_964497785.1). GTDB lineage: Bacteria > Acidobacteriota > Thermoanaerobaculia > Thermoanaerobaculales > Sulfomarinibacteraceae > CAZCEX01. The sequence continues at coordinate 3,443 of CAZCEX010000296.1, forward strand.
GGCCGATTACGACAAAGAGGTGACCTTCACCTCCTGGGCGCCCAAGATCGGCGTCGACTACCAGATCAACAGAGACATCATGGGCTATGTGAAGTTCAACCGCGGCTTCAAGAGCGGTGGTTTCAACGTGCGTGCCCAGTCGACCGTATTTCCAGAGTCCGCCGACCCGTTCGACGATGAAGTCATGACGGTCGGTGAACTGGGTCTCAAGACCACCCTGGCGGATCGCCAACTGACCCTCAATACGGCGCTCTTTTACGGCACCTACGACGACATCCAGGTCAGCACCTTCACCTCGTACGACTCCAACGGTGATGGTACCGACGACGCCTTCTTCGGCAACTTCATGAATGCAGGCAACGCAACCGTCAAAGGCATCGAGGTCGAGTACCTCTGGACCCCGCCCGGTTGGTTCGGATTGTCCGGCTATATCGCAACTCTCGACGCTGAGCCGGACGAGTTCCTGGATGCCAACGGCGACGGCTTCGTCGATACTCAGGTCATCACCAATGCACCGGAGTTCACGGGTGCGTTGTGGGCCAACGTGGACTTCCCGGCCCTTGGCGGCCTTATCACCGGCAGCGTCGGTTACAGCTACCGGGATGATTCGGTGCTCACCAACGAGGGTGGCGCCCACCCGGCCGATCCGACTCAGCCCCTCGAGCCCCTCATGCAGCCCGCCTTTGGCATGCTCGACGCCTGGGTCTCCTGGTTGTCGGGTAACGCCAAATGGCGAGTCGGCCTGAGCGCCAAGAACCTGACCGACGAGGAGTACCTCACCAACGGATACAACATCCCGGTGCTCGGCGTCGTACAGGGGTCCTACGGTGCGCCGCGGACCATCGTCGGCACCGTCGAGTTCCGATTCTTCTGAGTTCAACCTGGGGGCGTCGCGTGAGCGGCGCCCCCGTTTCTTCGGTTCTTTTCAGGTGGACGGCAACGTGCCAAGGGCACAGCACCGGCGAAGCTGAAGCGTGAGAAATACTGTAATCACGGCAGAGAGCTGCCTGTGAGGCGTTTTGCAGAGGAGGATTCATGATCGAGACTGGGCTTTTGAACAAGGTAGTGATCGTAACGGGCGCTGCGGCTGGTATTGGCAGGGCAACAGCTGAAAGGTTCGCCGCGGAAGGATGCCGGGTCGCGGCATGGGACGTCAACGACGGAGCGAAAGACGCCGTAGTCGGTGCGCTCGAGGGCGAGGGAGGCCAGGCGTTTTATCAGGTGGTCGACGTGTCCGATGTCGAGCAGGTCGAAAAGGCCGTTGCCGAAGTGGTGGAAAAATGGGGTGGGGTTGACGTGCTCGTCAACAATGCCGGGATCGTTCGTGACGCGCAGCTCGTGAAGTTCAAAAACGGTGAGGTTGCGTCGAGAATGACCGATGAGGCGTGGGACGCGGTCATCGGGGTCAATCTCAAGGGCGTTTTCAACGTGACCCGGGCGGTGGCGCCGGTCATGATCGGCGCAGGGTCGGGCGTGATCCTCAACGCCTCCTCGGTCGCTTGCCTCGACGGCAACTTCGGTCAGACGAACTACGTTGCCACGAAATCGGGGGTCATCGGAATGGCCAAGACCTGGGCGCGCGAGCTCGGTCGGTATGGGATCAGAGTCAACGCCGTGGCGCCCGGCTTCGTCAAGACCGAGATCCTGGCGGCTATGCCTGCCAAGGTGCTCGACAACATGGTGGCCCACACCCCTCTGGGCCGCATGGGCGAGCCGCTCGATATCGCCGAGGCGTACGTGTGGCTGGCTTCGGATGCCGCCGCTTGGGTCACCGGTATCACGCTGTCGGTTGACGGCGGGCTGGTGCTGGGCACCTGAGTGGCTGATCGCGGGAGAGGGGGATCGATGAACCGATTTGCAAACATCAGGGCAACCGGGCGTTACATTCCGGAGATCGAGGTGTCGAATGACACCTTGCGGGAGCGGTTCGCCCACATTCCGGGCTTCGTCGACAAGATGGAAGAGTCGTCGGCGATCAGGACCAGGTGGTGGGCGCCTGATGACTGGTGCACGTCGGACATTGCTTTGCCGGCGGCGCGACAGGCGCTCGAGAGGGCCGGGAGGCGGCCGGAGGATGTCGATCTGATCATCCTGGGCACGGACTCTCCGGATTTCGTCACGCCCGCGACCTCGGTCGTGCTGCAGCACAAGCTCGGCGCCATCAACGCCGGCACATTCGACGTCGGCTGTGCATGCGCTTCTTTTCCCACGGGTGCGGCTGTGGCGTCCGGTCTGATCGCCACAAACCCCTCCTTGAAGACAGTGCTGGTGGTCGGGGTCTACAACATGCACAAGCTGGCCGATCCGGCCGACCCGATGGTTTTTTTCTACGGTGACGGCGCCGGCGCTGCGGTGTTCGAGCCCACCGATGAGCCCGGCTTCGTCAGCTCGGCATCTCGGGCAGACGGCGCCTACGCCCGCCACTGGGGGATCTACGCCGGGGGAACCTACGAGCCGGCCTCCGAGGAGGCCGTTCGAGATGGGCGGACCACCGTTCGTATGGTTGAACGCTACCCCCCCGAAGTGAACCACGAGGGGTGGCCGAAGGTCGTTCGTTCACTCGCCGCCAACGGCGGGGTCGCCGTCGGGGGCATCGACTTCCTGATTTTT
>CAZCEX010000297.1:0-6046 GCA_964497785.1 uncultured Thermoanaerobaculia bacterium
TTCGAGATCCTCGGCCTCTTCGTGCTTCTGCTGATCGGTTTCGTGATCTTCCTGGAAGGCGGCCATGTTGCCGGGTTTACGGTCAACGGGAGTGCTTTTCCTTACATTCCGCAGTGGATCGTCATCTTTATCCTGTTGCTGATGTTCAGTGTTGACCTGTACCAGAACTGGCTGGAGCGCAAGACGGAGAAATCGCCGGTCGAGCTTCGTCGCAGGAAGAAGTGAACGACGTAACTGAAAAAGAGGTCAGAGCATGAAATTTGTACATACCGAGATCCATGATCGTGTCGCCGTCCTGACCCTCGACGACGCCGCCCGACGCAACGCCATGTCGCTGGAGATGGCCGGTGAGGTTGCACTCACCTTTGACCGTCTGGAGGGTGACCCGAATGTCGGCGCGGTGGTGATGACCGGGCGGCCGCCGGCTTTTTGTTCCGGCGCTGATCTCGGGTCTCTCGGGAAGAGCGACCGTGAGGCCATCCTGGGAATCTACGAAGGCTTTCTTCGCGTGGGTCGTTCTCCGCTGCCCTCAATCGCTGCCGTGAATGGGCCAGCAGTCGGCGCAGGCATGAATTTGGTTCTGGTATGCGATCTTTGCCTGGCTGCCCCGACGGCTCGTTTCGACTCCCGTTTTCTCCAGCTCGGAATCCACCCAGGAGGTGGCCATACCTGGATGCTGCCTCGGGTGGCCGGTCGGCAGACCCTGAACGCCATGGTGCTCTTCGGAGAGGCCCTCGACGGTGAGGAGGCGGTGCGCCACGGCCTGGCCTGGAGATGTGTCGCGCAGGAGGCTCTGGTAGCGGAAGCAGTGGCTTTGGCGGCACGGGCCGCGCGTGTGCCGGCGTCACTTCGCAGCCAAACAAAAACAACCCTGCGTGACATGCCTTCGATCTCCACTCATGCCGAGGCTGTGGAGCGGGAAATCGGGCCTCAGGTCGCGTCGCTCATCAATCTCAAGTCCAGACGGTGATGGCATCAACCTGTCGGTAAGGTGAAGAAGATCGACGTGCCCCGGCCGGATTCAGATTCGGCCCACACCGTGCCCCCGTGCCGGCGGGCGATGCGTTTGACGGTTGCCAGGCCGACGCCTGACCCGGGGAAGGCCTCGGGAGGATGAAATTGGGTGAACGCAGCGAATGGGTCGGAGGACTCGCGCATGGTGAACCCGACACCATTGTCGCGTACGCAGAAGGTGCGAAGCAGGGTTCCATGGTCTGTTTCTTCGAAGTTGTCGCGAACGACCTCAAAAACCGTGATCGATGGATCAGCACATTCTCCAGTGAACTTCCACGCGTTGTCGAGCAGATTCTGGATGAGGTTTCGTATCAGCCGAGGGTCGCCGCGGACTCTGAGACCCTCATCGACGCGGCAGTCGACAGTGCGGTCTGAAGCCGACTCCTGGAGCTCTTGAAGGCAGGACAGGGCCAACCTCGACAGTTCGATGCACTGTCGGCTCATATCGACCCGGGCGGCGCGTGCCAGCTCGAGCATGCCGTCGATCATTTCGCCCATGCGGTTAGTGGCGGACTGGATCCGCCCGAGATAGTCTCGCCCCTCCATCGTCAGCTGCTCGCCGCAGTCTTCGAACAGGGCGCGCCCGAAGCCTTTAATGGCTCGCAAGGGGGCGCGCAAATCATGCGATACCGAGTAGGCGAAGGATTCGAGTTCGTCGTTGGCGGCAGCGAGATCGGCCGTGCGGTCGCGTACGCGGTCCTCCAACTCGGCTGCGAGGGTACGAAGGGCTTGTTGCGCCTCGATACGTTCGGTCGCGTCTACCAGGTAACCCTGGTAACAGATGACCTCGTCGGTTTCCGGATCACGAACGACCATGGTGTAGTCGAAGACCCAGCGTTCCGCGCCGTCGCGGGAGATGACGCGGTATTCCTGTACATACGAGTCCAGTTTTCGTTCCCGATTGTCGAGGCCGTTGTTGCGAACGCGTTGCAGGTCATCAGGATGGATCAGTTCGGCATAAGAGACCGTACCCGTCACGAAATCGTCAGTAGAGTAGCCCAGGACCTCGGCTACATTGGGTGAAACGTACTCCACCTTCCAACCATCGTCTTCGACGATCTGAAATACCACGACCGGTCCGGTCGTGAACATGCTCCGGTCGCGATGCAGGCGTTCCTCGGCCTGTTTGCGGCGGGTGACGTCGACCGCTACACCCTCGAGGAGGCCCTCGTTGGGGTACATCCGGGCCGACAGGGCTACGTTGACCTGACGACCGTCTGCTAGACGCCAGCGGGTTTCGAAGTCCGATATTTGACCGTTTTCCTCCAAGGCCCGCAGCATTTCCTCGCGTTCGTGGGGGTAATAGAGCTCGCCCATGGCCAGGTTGTCAGCGAGGAGATCTTCGGAACTCGAATAGCCCAGCATCTGGGCGCCTGCGGTGTTGATAGCAAGGACTCTCCCGTCCTCAATCCGCGTTCTGAGGATTCCGACGAGCGCGGTTTCGACGAGATTCCGGTACCGTTCCTCGCTGGCCCGCAGGCGTTCCTCGGCCTTGCGTTGCTCCGTGATGTCGAGGAAAGAGGCGGCCATCTCGCCCGGCGCTGTCTGAAATGCGTGGACCAGGAAGGCGCCGGATATCTCGCCGTGCTCGTACATCACCTGGCTGGTCTGCCACGCGAGCCCCTCGGCTGCGGCTCGTCGATAGCGCTCAGGGATTTCGGTGTTGGCGAGGGGAGGGAAAGCCTCCTCGATTGTCTTTCCGACAAACTGGCTGTTGTCGACGGCGAGAATCCGGTCGGCTGCGGGATTGGCGCCGACGAAGACCAGACGGTCACCGGGCTCGAGCCGGTACATATGCATGCCCATCGGGCTCGCTTCGACGATGTTTTGGAACCGTTCTTTTGGGGTGGGTTCGTCCATGTGCCGTCCTGCCGCCTTGTGTCTTGAGTCTAGCACCGAAGCCCGGCGAATGGGTTACCTCGCGCTTACAATGCCCTTGTGGTTCAACCTGTCTTGCGTGTGCTCCTCCTTGCCGATACCCATCTTGGGTTCGACCTGCCCGTGCGGCCACGCGTCGAGTATCGTCGGCGAGGTCCTGACTTCTTCCTCAATACCGAACGAGCGTTGGCGCCGGCGCTGGATGGTCAGGTCGACCTGGTGGTCCACGGCGGCGACCTGCTCTACCGGTCGCGGGTGCCGGTTCGGCTCGTCGACAGGGCTCTCGAACCCCTCCTTCAGGTCGCTGATCGGGGTGTGCCGGTCGTGCTCGTTCCCGGCAACCACGAACGGGGTGCCCTACCGTTTCCGGTTCTCGGCGCTCACGAGCACCTTCACATTCTTGACCGGCCGAAAACCCTACGGCTCGAGGTAGGGGGTTTGCAGGTGGCGGTTGCCGGGTTCCCGTGTGTGCGCGACGGCATCAGAGATGAGTTCAACGCCCTGGTCCGCGCGACCGGGGTATTTGACAGTGCTGCTGATATTCGGCTGCTGTGTCTTCACCAGTCCGTCGAAGGCGCCACGGTTGGCCCGGCCGGGTACGTTTTTCGTTCCGGTCCAGACATCATCCGTGGCCGGGACATACCGCCAGGTTTCTGCGCCGTTTTGTCGGGTCACATCCACCGGGCGCAGGTCCTGACCGAGGACCTCGCCGGGCGACCCCTGCCTTCGCCCGTGTTCTACCCGGGCGCCGTCGAAAGGACTTCCTACGCCGAGCGTGACGAGGTCAAGGGGTACATGGTGCTCGAGCTTGGCTCGGGCGGCGCCGGTGCTGGGTGTCTAGTGCATCACGCCTTTCGGGAACTGCCGACACGGCCGCTCGTCGATCTCGAGGTCGAAGCAACCGGCCTCGATCACGAGGCACTGGTGGGGGCGATCAGATTCAGACTGTCGAACCTCGATCCCGATTCCGTGGTGAGGGTGGCGATTACGGGATCGGTGTCGGCCGCCGCCAAACCCGTGCTTTCGGCGGCTGAGCTGCGTGCGCTGGCTCCTCCCACGATGACCGTGAGTTTGCGTCACCCGCAGTAGGAGATGGGCGAATAGTGTGGGTCAAGGAAATCTCCACGAATCAGGCTGGTGCCGGCGTGAACAGCTCCATATTGAACCGCGAAGGCGCCAAGAACGCGAAGAGAAATCATAAAATATTCAAAAAAGATACTTTGCGCCCTTTGCGTCTTTGCGTTTCAAATGTCCTTTATCAACTTGCGGTTGCCACCCACGATCAACCTGACTCAAGGGGACAGGCTTGGTGCGGATATGCTTTTGATGTATCGGGGTTCGACCCGGCGGCGGCCGGCGGGACGCTCGTAGGTTTCGTTCGGCCATCCCAGAGCGATCACCGAGTAGATCCTCTCATCTGCTGCCAGCTCGAGACGGGGTCTGAGGGAGGCGTCCCGTTTGATCGCTTCGACTGCGAATCCGATCAGGCAGGTCCCAAGGCCCATGGCATGGGCGGCGAGCAGGATGTTCTGTGTCGCCAGCAGGGAGTCCTCGGCGGGGCAGGTCGCCTCGGTCGAATTGCCGACCAGGATGATGGCCGTAGCGCCGTGGAAGAGCAGATCGTGACCCTCCTCGCGCCAGCGCCGAAGGCCTTCCTCGACCGATTCGTAGTAGCTGCGGTAGTACTTGCCCAGGGCATCGCCGGCCATGAGCCGGGCGATCAGGCGATAGGCCGGGTTCGCAGCCTGGCGGTTGAGCCTGGCGTAGAAATCGGCAATCACCGTCGCGAACTGCAGGACGCCCGACCTGTCGGGAATGACGGCGAAGGTCCAGAGCTGGCAGTTTGTGCCCGATGGCGCCGTGGTGCCGATCTTGACGAGATCTTCGAGCATATCGCGGGGTACGGACTTCTCCCGGAAGTTTCGACACGATCGCCGTGATCGCATCAGTTTTACGAGGGTCGCGGCGTCGTACTCGCCTGGCCCGATATACCGGTTTTCCGCTGCAACCGACTCGAGGTTCAGGGCGTCGTCATCGACGAACCCTACAGTGATTGCATCTGTGGGGCATACGGCCGCGCAGTGACCACAGCCGATCGACTCGCTGCCGGTTACTTCGGCCTTGTCCTCGACCATCGTGAAGGCGTCCGTGGGACAGACGCGCAGGCACTCGCCGCAGCCGATGCACTCCTCGGGGTCGATGACGGTGTCGATGGGTCGAACCATGTTTCCTCCGCAAAATAACGCTTGGAGGCTTATCATACGCGCCTGGCTCCGCAATCCGTGGCGCCGGAAGGGAAGATCACCGTGGATCGAAATACCAGACTGGGGTTGCTGCTGGCCGGAGGCGCCTTCGTCATCTGGGGACTGACCCCGATCTACTGGAAGCTGCTGAAAGCGATTTCGGCGCCGGAGATCCTGGCCCACCGCATCGCCTGGGGTTTCGTCTTCGTCGCGGTGTGGATGACCCTGCGACACCGATGGGCCGAGCTCGCGGCAGCAGTAAGGAGGCCGCGCACGCTGGCGGCGTTGCTCGTTTCGACCGTGCTCATCGCCATCAACTGGGGCGTTTTCGTGTGGGCTGTGAATACCGACCGGGTGCTCGCGACCTCCCTCGGCTATTACATCAACCCGCTGGTCAATGTCCTGCTCGGCATGGTCGTGCTCGGTGAACGGCTCAATCGGCGGCAGTGGACGGCGGTTGGCTTGGCGGTGGCGGCGGTCGCGCTTTTGACATATCAGGTCGGGCATCTGCCGTGGATCTCGCTCGTGCTTGCCTTTTCCTTTGGTACCTATGGTCTGCTGCGCAAGGTTGTCCGCGCCGATGCCGTCGTTGGTCTGACCTTCGAGACCGCTGCCCTGATGCCTGTCGCCGTTGGTTTCTTGTGTTTTCAGGAGCAAAGAGGCGTCGCTGCTCTCGGTCACCAGGGAATCGAGACGGATCTCCTCCTGGTCTTCGCCGGTGCGGTGACGGCTGTCCCCCTGATCCTCTTTACCCTCGGGGTGCGTCGGCTACCGCTGTCGACGGCTGGCCTGCTGCAGTACCTCGCTCCGACCTGCACTTTCCTCCTGGCAGTTTTCGTCTACGGTGAGCCGTTCAGTCCTGTGCAGGCCGTCAGCTTCGCACTCATCTGGCTCGGGTTAGGAATTTACAC
>CAZCEX010000298.1:0-6006 GCA_964497785.1 uncultured Thermoanaerobaculia bacterium
CTCTTCTTCTTTGAACATGAACTTGATCGTATGCTTAAAAAGCAGAAGGTTCGGGGCTTCGTTTCGGTTGAGTTTGATGCAGTTCTTGTCGTACCACTCGATCCATCCGCTGAGTTCGGTGCCATCTGTCAACACCACAATCATCGGCGTGCGGTTCTGCATCTGTTTGAGGTAGTAGTAGTTCTCCGCGTTCGTCTGTTCGGCCGGAACCTGTTTTCGGCGCCCCGAGGTTCGACTCGGGAATCGATTCATCATCTCGTTCATGGATGGGCGTATCAGCTTGCGATCGGACATTTTTTCCTCCCCGCGGCCAGGCCGGGGTGCGAGCCATCAGGCGTGTCTCGAATCTTCCTCGGCGATTTTCGCGACTCGGTCGATACCGCCGATTGGAACAGACAGGCTGGCCAGAAATTCTTACATATAGGTTATCAGAAAAGGCCACCCGTGTCTGTGCTTATCAGAAGCCCAAACAACCCGCCAAGAAGTACGGCCTCGTCTCTCGCGGGTTCGGATTCAATCCTTTGGAGAGCGCTTCTTCTTGAGTTCGGGGTACATCTCGACCTCATGTGCCAGGCAGCACATCAGGCGACCGCACAGGCCAGAGATCTTGGCCGGATTGAGGCTGAGGCTCTGGCGTTTTGCCATGCGAACGGTTACGGAGTGAAACCGGGTCATGAACGTCGCGCAGCACAGACCCCGCCCACAAGGCCCGAGACCGCCCGTTTGCCTGGCGCCGTCCCGAACCCCAAGCGGGCGCATTTCGACCTTCATTCTGTAGCGGCGGCTGAGGTCTCGCAGCAACGGTCTGAAATCAACCCGTTGCTCGGCGGAGAAAAAGACCAATATCTTCTCTTCGTCCAGAGGAATCTGCACCCGGACCGGGCGCATCTTCAGCTTCATCTCGGCGGATCGGCGGCGAATGTAACGCTCGATGCTTTTTGCCTGCTGGTGATTCTCTGTCTGTCGCCGGACCTCGTCGTCGATCGCAAACCTCAGGATTCGCCCCGGTGGCCTCTTCGGAGGTCGTACAACAGGTGAGGTGAAACACGTCACCCGGCCGATGAACGATCCATCGGAGGTTTCAACCACCACAGCATCATTGTGGCGAACGATCAGGGACCCCGTACGGCAGATCATCGGCTGCAGCTCCGGCACGATGACAACGCGGACGAAATCCTGGCAGAGGATTGGAATTGGTGTATCGGCAAGCATGCAGAGGCTCATTCTGGCGCTGGCTTCAGCGAGGCGAGCAATTGGTCATCAGCCCGTTCCACAGCGCGTTCATCCTCGCGCCGTCGGCGGGATAGAGCCTGGGCGACGTCAGGTCGTTCGTGGGCGACAATCTGAGCAGCGAAAAAGGCTGCATTGCGAGCACCTGCGGAGCCCACTGCGAAGGTAGCGACAGGAATACCGGCCGGCATCTGGACCGTCGCGAGCAGCGCATCCATGCCGTCGAGAATTCCGCCAGGCAGCGGAACACCGAGCACCGGGACAAGGGTGTGCGCGGCCACGACGCCAGCCAGATGAGCGGCCATCCCGGCCGCACAGATGAACGCCCTGCAGCCGTCCTTCTCGGCCTCGCGGATCAGCCTGATGGTGCGTTCCGGGGTGCGATGCGCGGAGCTGATATGAATGCGAAACGAAATACCAAGATCATCGAGCACTGCTGTAGCCCGATCAAGGTGTTTCCAGTCGGAAGGCGAACCCATCAGGATTGCGACATCGATAGCACTCACGCGCCCTCCATCCGTTGGAGCTCAGCAAGGGTGTCAGCGCCGATGTCGGATCGGCAGTACATTCCTTCGAAAGTCACGGCACGTACGCCGCGGTAGGCGGTTTCAACAGCGGCGGCCAGAGTTGGACCTCTGCCGCATACCGAGAGAACCCGCCCTCCGGCGGTCACGAGTTTGCCGTCGTCGAGGCGGGTCCCGGCGTGGTAGACGGTGACGCCCGGGAGGCCCATCGCCGTGTCGACGCCGCGGATCTCATCACCCTTGCGCGGCGTCCCGGGATATCCTTCCGCGGCAAGGACGACGCACGTCACCACCTCTCGGCGCCAATGTAGACCCGAGACCGCAAGGTGGCCGTCGGCCGCTGTTTTGGCGATGGCTGCGAAGGAGCCGTCGAGCCGGAGCAGCACCGATTGGGTTTCGGGGTCGCCGAAACGACAGTTGAACTCGAGGACCCTGGGTCCTTTGTCGGTCAGCATCAGGCCCGCGTAAAGCACGCCCCGATACTCTCGTCCTTCGCTTGCCATGCCGTCGATCGTCGGTTTGATCACCGATTCCATGATCATTCGCCCGAGACCCTTGGGCAGGCCCAGGGTCGGCGAATGGGACCCCATTCCGCCGGTATTGGGCCCCGTATTTCCTTCGCCGATCAGTTTGTAGTCGTGGGCGGTCGCCAGCGGGACGGCGTTGGTCCCGTCGGAAATTGCCATGAACGACACTTCCGTGCCTTGAAGGTACTCCTCGACCAATACGCGCGTCCCGGCTTCTCCAAATGCCCGTTGACCGAAGAAGAGGTCTGCGGCGTCGTCGAGATCCTCTTGGGTTTGCGGGATCAGCACGCCTTTGCCTGCGGCCAGCCCATCTGCCTTGAGGGCTACCGGAAGGCCGAATGTTTTGACGGCGGCACGGAGCTCCTTTTCGGTCGTGACGCATTCCGCCTGCGCGGTGGGAATCTTATGTCGTTGACAGAATTTTTTGGCGAAGACCTTCGATGCTTCGAGCTGTGCAGCAGCGCTGGTCGGGCCGAATATTCGCAAACCTCTGTGTCTGAATTCGTTGACGATTCCAAGAGCCAGCGGCAGCTCCGGACCGACGACCGTGAGGTCGATTCTGAGATCCGACGCCGCCTCGGCCAAAGTCGGGAGATCGTCCACGGCGAGAGGCAGGACGTCAGCCGCTTGGGCTATGCCGGGATTGCCGGGGGCGGCAAAGACCTCCTCGACCTCAGCAGAGCGCCTGAGGGCGTGAACGATGGCATGTTCACGGGCGCCTGAACCGAGAACCAATACTTTCACGTTGCTATCCCTTCGCCTGCAATACGGTGAGACACGCGGTCTGAACGATATCTGCGGCGGAACAACCGCGGCTGAGATCATTGGCCGGCATGGCGAGTCCCTGCATGAGAGGGCCGAGAGCGCGGGCGCCCCCCATTCTTTCAACGGCCTTGTAGCAGATGTTGCCGGCATTGAGGTCCGGAAAGATGAGTACATTTGCCGACCCGGCGACCTGCGATTGCGGCGCCTTCTTCTTGCCGATCGCAGGAATCAGCGCCGCGTCGAGCTGGAGCTCACCGTCAAAGGCGAAAGGGACGTTGCGCTCGCGGAGGTCGGCAACCGCGGTGCGAACCTTCTCGACCAGCGGGTGCTCGGCACTGCCCATGGTGGAAAAGGACAGCAGGGCGACGCGCGGTTCGTGGCCTACGATTGAGCGGTAGGTCGCTGCCGAGCTCACCGCGATGTCGGCCAATTGGCTGGAGCTGGGGTCCGGCAAAACGGCGCAGTCTGCGAATACCATGATGCCGTCGTCACCCCAGGTCGGGTCGGGATGCACCATGACAAAGGCCGACGACACAGTCTTCAGGCCGGGCGTGACGCCGATGGCGTGAAGCGCCGCGCGAACGGTGGCTGCTGTCGTGCGCACGGCACCGCCGATCGATCCGTCAGCCTCCCCGGAGGCCACCAGAAGCGATGCGAAAAAGAGTGGGTCTGCCAGGGCCTGTCTTGCAGCATCGACGGTCAGGCCCTTGTGTTTCCGCCTCTCGAAAAGGAGAGTGGACAGGGCTTCCCGGCGGGGATCTGTCGCTGGGTCGGCAATCTCGACGCCGAGGCCGGCGAGTCGATCGTGATCGGGGTTGAGCCGATCGTCCGGGCAGATGAGAGTCACCTGGCATATGCCCTTGGTGACGAGCTCCTCCGCCGCGGCGATGACGCGCTCGTCATCCCCTTCTGCGAGAGCGACATGACCTTGAAGAGCGATTGCTCGGCTTTCGACCTGTTCCAGAAACCCCATCGAAGACTCCCCTCAGAACGGCATTGTAGCGCACGGCTCGGCACTATGGTCAGCTAAGGAGCCTGCAGTGAATAGGGCGCGAGTGGATTTCGGAGGACCGTCAAGTGCCCGTTGCGGCGGATTTTCGTCGCAGTACTTCGAGTACGGGGCGAAAATTCAACAAAAACGGGCCTTCACCGGGACCCGAAAGGCACTGCGATTCTATTCACTACAGGCTCCGAAGGTCCGGCACGGTAGCAGGAAGCCGGAGTGTGACCGTTTGCGGGTGCACCCGAATATCGACGGGTAGGGTGCCGGCGACGTCCCCGTCGATCTGGTACGAGAGCGGCGTTGGGGTGACGGCCTCGAGCCGCACGGAGTCAACGGCCAGACGCTCGACGTCGGCTCGATTCTGGTGACACCCCCGGGCCAGGTCGAACAGAAACGGCAGTGTAGTCAAGCGACCCGACCGTCGAAGCACGACCGCCTCCAGGGAGTCGGCGAAAAGATCGGCGCCAGGCGTGGCATGGTAGGGCCCCGCAAAGCATCGCCCATTGCCCAAGATCACCCAGCCCCCTTCGATACGCCGACCATCCGTCGTCAGCGCCAGTCGCGGAAGCCGTTGCAGTCTCGTGAGCTCACGAAGAGCCTGGGCCGCCACACCCAGGCGACCCCCCAGGCGTTTGAACCATGGACCGAGGCGCTCGAGGACCATCGAATCGGGACCAGCAGAGAGCATGAGGAGGAAGATATCGCCTCGATCGGTCGAGCCGACGTGGATCCGCCGGTCGTCGCCGAGCAGGAGGGCTTCGAGGGCGCGTTCAACAGGCCTCGGAATCGCGAGCTCGTAGGCCAGGACCGAGGTTGTTCCAGCCGGCAGGACCCCCATTGCCGTATCGCTTCCGAGCAGCCCGCAGGCCACCTCGTTGTAGGTGCCGTCGCCCCCGAAAGCGAAGACCAGGGGTTGCCCCTCGGCCGCCGCCGCTGCCGCGAGCTCCGTTGCGTGAGCGGGACGGTTGGTTGCCCACCAGTCGAGCTCGATGTCTCGATCGGCTACGTACCTCTCGAGATCCTGTCGACGTCGTCGGGCCCGCCCCCCGCCGGCAGTGGGATTGAAGATCACCGGAATCTTTTCGCTGGTGCTCGGTTTCGTGCCGCTCACTCGTTGTCCTGGAAGAGGGTGCCGGACCGGGTCTTGTCGACTAGGCCGAGGTGGACGTAGGCCGCAGGAGTCGCCACGCGTCCGCGTGGGGTCCGCTGAAGGAGACCGGTCTGGAGCAAGTAGGGCTCGTGAATGTCTTCGAGAGTGCCACGGTCCTCGCCGAGAGAAGCTGCGAGGGCGCGCAGACCCACTGGGCCCCCTTCGTACACATCGATGATGGTGGTCAAGAAACGGCGATCGAGGTGATCGAGACCAAAGGCGTCAACCTCCATCTGCTCGAGCCCGAAGCGGGTCGCCTCGAGGGTCACGCTGTCGTGGCCGAGATGGTGGGAGAAATCTCGAATCCGGCGCAAGAGGCGATTGGCTATCCGCGGTGTTCCCCGGGAACGTTTCGCAATCTCTGGAGTGGCTGTCTCGTCGACCAGGATCGAAAGGATCCGCGCCGAACGGTTGACGATCGTATTGAGGTCGTCCTTGTCGTAGAACTCGAGACGGCTGACGATACCGAACCGATCGCGAAGAGGAGCGGTCAAGAGACCGGCGCGTGTCGTGGCGGCCACCAGGGTGAACCGAGGGAGGGTGAGGCGCATGCTGCGGGCGGCTGGGCCTTGTCCGATCACAAGATCGAGCTCGAAGTCCTCCATTGCCGGGTAGAGAATCTCCTCGACGGCCGGGTTGAGGCGGTGGATTTCGTCGATGAAGAGCACATCGCCTTCCTGGAGGTTGGTGAGAATAGCGGCCAGATCGCCGGCTCTTTCGAGCACAGGCCCGGAGCTGACATGAAGCTCGGCCTCCATTTCGCCCGCGACGATGTGGGCGAGCGTCGTTTTTCCGAGACCCGGCGGA
>CAZCEX010000299.1:0-5993 GCA_964497785.1 uncultured Thermoanaerobaculia bacterium
ATACCGCCGTCACCGACGAAGGCGTCAGACGGCTTAAGGATCTCCAAGGACTCAAACACCTTTATTTGCAGAGGACCGCAGTGAGCGACGCGATGCGAACCGAGCTTCGTCAGGCTCTGCCCGAGACCAATATTCCTGATTGAGCGGATCGCGAACACCGGCTTGGTATTGAGAATCCCGCCCGGTATTTGTTGCGATCAACGTGAGAAGAAAGATGGGCTACTGCCAAGATTGTGCGCCGCGGATCTCATCGAGCTCGACGGCGAGCAAACGTCGCGCCCGTGGAATCTTGACACGGTGTCCCTGCTCTGTGCGCCGGATGCCCATAAAAACCCACACCGGCGCCCCAGTCGCTGTCAACTCGAGGAGCTGGCCACCAGTCGAGTTGGCGATGAGGACGTTGCCGTTGGCCAGGCGCTGGGCGTCGCCCATGACCCTGGAGTAGAAATCACTCTTGCGGGTTGTCTTGTAGACGCGGACGATCTCGCCTTGGGCCGGCTCAACCTCGACGACCCGCGACCAGCGGCGGCTGAGGCCGTTGTCGAAGACCAGCAGTCGGCCGTCCTCCTGCAGGCTCGCCGAGTGCGGCCCCGAAAGCTCACCCGGGCCCCAGTACCAGAGAAGCTCGCGACTCGGCCAATGCACGGCCAATACGGCGTCCTGATGGCGCGAGGTCACGAGCACCGTGTCCGGCCCGTAAATCGGGTGTCGCCCGACCAGCTCCGGCCGCTCGACCCACTCGACGGCATTGCAGTGGAAAAGGTCGATCCAATGCTCGCCCCGCTTTTCGGTTCGGCCTGCGACTTGGAGCGGGAAACGCAGCTCCGACGAGGCCACGACATCGTAGAGCGAGACTGTCTCCAGCACCGTGCCATCCTCAGACAACATGGCGAGCACATCGTCCCAGACCTCGACCCCGGGATCTACGGCCTCGATCAGCCTTCGCTCGAATAGCAGGGTCAGCATGCGCCCGTCCGGCAGCACCTGAACGTCGTGGTGCACGTTCAGTCGTCGCCTCCACACCACATCTCCACCCCACGACAAACGAAGGAGATAGCGCCCGTCCATCTGGATATGGATCGGCTCATCAGGCATCGACCTGGTACCAACGACCAGGAGATCTCCGCCTGCCAACAGCCGAGCCTGTTCCCAGCGCCAGCAGCCTGACTCGGACCAAGAGTGCACGACCTCCCCATCCATCGCGATGATGTCGCACGCGCACGATCCCGCGGAAACCACCAGGGTATAGCCATTGAATGCATTCTCGCGGTCCCAGCTTACGGTGCCTTCGCCCGGCGCCTGCTGCGGAGCATCCGAGTAGTCGAGATAGCCGATCGCCCGCAATCGGTCCAGGTCTTCCTCGCTGGCGCCGTTCGTTTCCTCACCTACAGCAGCGACGATTGCCGGAGGCGTGGCGACTGCAGCCACGGGCCTTCCAGCATCACCACAGCCCACAGCAAGAAGCACACAGCCGCAAACCGATGCCAGCGCCTGGCGGGTTCTCAATACACCCTCAGGGCTCCGTGATGCTTTCTTTCTATCCCACACCCGCTCAGAATAACAGTGTCTGTCGAGGATCACCGACTCACTGCAACGAGTCACTCGTGTCCGTTTCCTCGTCGCAATAGTGTTCGAATAGCCCGATGAGATCAGCCTGCCTAGGAGGGTGTAGGGCATTGAAGATCGAGGTCCAGTCGCCGTTGAATGGCGCGAAGTCCCAAAGAATCGGCGCATCGTCGTCGTTGTGAACACCCTCATACAGCCCGTCGATCAGGTAGACAAGCGCCTTTCCGCCACTGTGGGCGTGAACCATCAGGTCGACCAGGCATCGGTAGCTGCCTTCGCTGGGGACTCGACTCGGAAGCGAGTCATGCATGTCGTAGTACCCGTCCGCCGGGGGCAGACGCAGCCATCCGTAGTGGTTCTTTCCACACAAGGTTACGCCAGCACTACGATGACTCTTTAAGTTGGAGAGATTGATGTAGTAGGTGGCCTGGGCAAACGAAGTCAGCACCTTGTCCTGCGCGACGTCCGACGGACGGACGCTCCAATAGAAGTCAATCGGCGAAAGGGACACAGCTGTACGACCAAACCAACCGCGCGCGTCCAGGTAATGGGGTCGACGTTGCCGCTATCGCCGGTCTCGAGGCAGCCGACGAAATTCACCTTGATCGCGATCTTCTCTCCGATGGTGTAGCCAACGTCGGCCTTCAGCCACCTACCCGCAAATAAGCTTCCTCCGCCCGATACGACGAGCGCACGAAAGGCCCGGCAACAATCTCGATGCCGAGATCGGGACCGACTGATTCAAGCTCAGCGAGCTCCTCAGGGGGCCAGTACCGTACAACCGGAACCTGGTCCGGGGTCGGTTGCAGATACTGGCCAATGGTCACCACCTGGCAGCCAGCCTGGGCGAGGTCGGAGAGCACGCCTTCGACCTCTTCCGCGGTTTCACCAAGACCGACCATGAGCCCTGATTTTCGGACAATGTGTGGGGCCCGCTCCGCAACACGTACGATGACCTCCAGCGCCCACTCGTAGCGACCTGAGCGCCGGACCTCCCGGTAAAGCCGCGGCACAGTTTCGACGTTGTGGTTGTAAACGTCGGGGCCAGCATCGACGACCCGGTCGACCAGCAATGACTGGCCGCGGAAATCCGGCGTCAGAACCTCGACGCGCGGAACCGGATCAAGCTCGGTTCGGAGCTGACGCAGGCAGTCCACAAAACCTTGAGCTCCGCCATCACTGAGGTCGTCGCGATCAACTGCAGTGATCACTACATAGTGCAGACCCATCGTTCGTACAGCCTCGACAAGCTGGGACGGCTCCCGCCTGTCGGGTGGCGCCGGTCTGCCATGGCTGATCGAACAATAGGCGCAGTTGCGAGTACAGACCCGTCCATTGATGAGGAAGGTCGCTGTTCCGTTCGTGAAGCACTCCGAGCGGTTGGGGCAGCGGGCCTCCTCGCAGACGGTGCTCAACCCTCCGGCGCGCAACGTGCTTTTGATTCCGTGCAACGCCCCGAGCCGCAACTTGCGGCCCCTGATCCAATCCGGCAGGGCCGCGGCAGGCGTGCGCCCGCCGAAGGGCATGGCTTGACGACCCAGGCGTCGGGGAAACCCGCATCCTGCATCCGGTTCATGACACGATCGGCCGAGCCGCGGTCAGGAAACGGCCCGATACGGAGCTTGAGGAGGGTCGTGCCGCCGGCAACGCTCGTCTCGACCACCTTCTGGCTCTCCCGCGGGAAACCTGCATCGGCGAGTTTTGTCTTCGCCTTTTCGATAGCCTGGCTGTGCCTCGATGCCAGGACCTGAACCCAGAAATCCGTGTTGGTGACAACCGGTTTCAGAGCAACCGCCCGCTGGGTCGGGGGTGGCGTTGTCACGGTCGGCGACGGCGTTGCCGTGGCGGTGAGCCCGGGCGGCGGTGTCACCGTCGGCTTGGCCGGGACGGGCGTGGCCACGGATGGCGTGACGGCGGGGGTCACGCGGGACGCCACCTCGACAGTGGCGATCGTCGGGGTCGGCATGACGGCTGCTGGACTGCCCGTTGGGCCGGCTCCTTCGCCGTCCAGCACCGACCACGCCGCGCCATAACCACCGACGAAAGCGAGCACCATCAATCCCGCCAGAACGATGAGCAGGATGGTGAGCCATCGTGGCGTGAGCTCAATGACGTAGTAGGTACGAGACATGTCTACCACCTCGGTCGGCCGCAGGCATTGATATGAGCGGCCTCGTCAGACGAGGCGTGGATTTCGATTCAATATTCGATCCACTCACTCCGATAATTTCTTAAAAAGGTCCACCGGTACCGGAAAGATGATCGTCGACGCGTTCTCGGTCGAGATCTCGGTCAGGGTTTGCAGATAGCGCAGCTGAACTGTGATTGGATTGTCCATGATCGTGGCGGCGTCGGCGAGCTTCTGGGCCGCCTCGAATTCGCCAGAGGCGTGGATGATCTTGGCGCGCTTCTCGCGCTCGGCCTCGGCCTGCTTGGCCATGGCGCGCTGCATGTCGGGCGGCAGGTCGACGTGTTTGACCTCGACCATCGAGACCTTGACACCCCAGGGATCCGAGTGCTGGTCGATGATTTCCTGGAGGCGAACGTTGAGCTGTTCACGCTTGGTGAGCAGATCGTCGAGTTCGACCTCGCCGAGCACAGACCGTAAGGTCGTCTGTGCCAGCTGCGAGGTCGCATAGACGAAGTTCTCAACCTCGATTATGGATTTTACGGGGTTCATGACCCGAAAGTAGACAACCGCATTCACCTTGACCGAGACGTTGTCCCTGGTAATGACGTCCTGCGGTGGGATGTCGTGCACCACCGTGCGCAGGCTGGCCTTCACGAGACGGTCGATCGGCCAAAGAACGAAAACCAGACCGGGACCTTTGGCCTCCGGCAAGACCCGACCGAGGCGGAAGATGACCCCGCGTTCGTATTCGTTGAGAATCCTGATCCACCTGAAGATCAGAAAGACCCCGATGAAGATGGCGAAAACAAAACCGGACCCCAGAAATTGCATCATATCTCCCCCTTGACCTCAGGACCCTTCCGGGCCCGTGTTCACCTCGACTCGCAGTCGGCGACCGACCACCTCTTCGACCCGGACCTCGCTTCCCTGAGGCACCCTGGCGCCATTCGACTCGGCGTCCCAGTACTCGCCGTGCACCGCAACGGTGCCGAGCGGATCGAGATCACGAACGACGCGACCGACCTCGCCGACGAGACCTTCTTTGCCCGTCGCTGGACGCCGGTGGTGGGCCTTGAGCACCCGCGACAACAGAAAAACCGTGATCACAGCCACCAACAGTGCGGTCGGAACCACAACCCCGAGGCTGACACGCATGTCGGGAATCGGTGAGTCGAAGAGCATCAACGAACCGAGCACGAAAGAAGCCAGCCCACCGACCGTGAGCAATCCGTACGAGGTCACCTTCACCTCCAGCAGGAACAACACCAGCCCAACGACGATGAGCGCCACCCCCGCCATGCTGACCGGCAGGACCGACAGCGAGTACAGGGCGAGGAGCATGGCAATCACACCAACGACGCCAGGAAAAATGCCCCCGGGATGGGTGACCTCGACGTAGATCCCCAACATTCCCAGCGCCATCAGGAGATAGGCGATGTTGGGGTTGGCGAGCACCGAGAGAAAACGCTCTGCCGGTGACGACTCGAGCTCGATCACCATTGCTTCGGCCAGGTGCAATGTCTCCACTGTGCCATCGACCCGCTTCACCTCGGTGCCGTCGAGCGCCGCGAGTAGATCTTCGAGATCGTCGGCCACGAGGTCGATGAGGCCCGCCTCGAGAGCTTCACTGGCCGTGAAGGAAGCACTTTCAACGACCGCCTCAACGGCCTTCTCGGGGTCGCGGTCGCGGGTCTCGGCGAGCGATCGGATCATCGCCGAGGCGTCGTTGGTAGCCTTGGCCTCGAGGTGCTCTCCCATGTCCTGGCCCTGTCCGCTCACCGGGTGGGCCGCACCGGTGTTGGTACCCGGCGCCATCGCCGCAATGTCCGCCGACAGCAGGATAAAGAAACCGGCCGAAGCCGCCCGTGCGCCTGCCGGCACCACGTAAACACACACCGGAACACTGGAGCCGGTGATGGCGGTGGAGATCTCGCGTGTCGTATCGAGCAGACCCCCCGGTGTGTCGAGTTCCATTACGACGAGGGCGGCGCCGCGCTCCCGAGCTTCATCGAGCGAGCGTTCTATATAACTCTGAGAGGCCGGTTGAATAGTGTCCTCGACCCGGAATCGAACGACTTCACTGCCATCGACTACGGCCGCGGCGGCCACCAACACTGCAACGACCAGAACCCGTATCAGGATAAAAAGGAATCGCATCGCCTCATCATACCTCGAAAACGCGTCTTTGCGGGAGGGTGGGCAACCCTCGGGGAGCCCGTTGCGGCAGTGTTGTCCAGCCGAGAGGGCTTGCCAGGGCGAAGTTCTCGAGCCTGAGTGCTTGCCGAAACGGGCAGTC
>CAZCEX010000300.1:0-5992 GCA_964497785.1 uncultured Thermoanaerobaculia bacterium
TTGATCTGCTTGGGGAAGAGGGCTTCGAGCGGCTCAGGAGCAGCTTCGTCGTCGTGGTTGGTCTCGGAGGCGTCGGCAGCCACGCGGCAGTCGCCCTCGCACGCGCAGGCGTCGGCCGCCTGCGCATCGTCGATGCAGATCGGCTTTCAACCTCGAGCCTCAACCGCCATGCCGTGGCCGTGGCGGACGATGTCGGGCGCCGCAAGACGGCGGTGGTGGGGGAGTGGTTGGGGCGTCTCGGTTCCTCAGTCGAAGTCGAAACTCTTGATTCGTTCGTTGCTGAAGAATCCATCGGTCCGGTTCTCGCTGGGAGCCCCGACCTCATCGTCGACGCCATTGACAGTCTCGGACCGAAGACGACCCTGCTTTCGGCCTGCATCGGGTGTTCGCTGCCGGTCATCAGCAGCATGGGCGCCTCGTCGCGCACGGACCCCACCCGGATCCGGGTCGGTGACATCAGCGAGACCACGGTCTGCCCGCTCGCGAGGAGGATCCGAATCCGGTTGCGAAAGTTGGGGGTCACGAACGGCATCACCGTCGTCTACTCGACCGAAAGACCGAGACCGCCGCTGCCCCCCGACGACGACGAGGAGACGTTGGTACGCGGACGCATCCGCCACCGCCAGCCGAGCCTGAGCACCCTGCCCGGGATCTTCGGCTACGCCGTCGCGAACGAAGCCCTTCTCCGTCTCAGCTGCGAAATTGGCCCCTGAACAGGCTGTCTGAGAACAATCAAACTCAGGCCTTTTTTGGTTTCTTGGGGCGATTCAGCTTTCCGGCGCAGCCGGCAATTCGTGGCCAGATCATCAATACCCGTCTCGCCTCTGAGGATCATCGTGAGTTCGGCGATGTGCCGAGCATCACATCTTGCGGCATAAGGCCCTCGAGCCGACGAGACCGGAATTGACAACTTTCAATAGCGTGAGTAGTGTTTCCTGCGAAAAGAGGAAATATAGGAAAATAAATATGAAAAGGTTTTGAGCGTTTTTTATTATTTTTATTTATTTTTGATTATTTGGAGGTAAAGTGATTCGAAACAAACGTCAATTCACAGGTCTCATCTTGTTTCTTCTGTGCACCTTTGTCATTCAGTACGCGCCCTGTGTTTTAGCTGGGGAGGACCTGATCGAGCGCGCTCAAGGTTTTGTCGACAAACACGCAGACAGTGAAACTGGCCTTGTACCATGGCAAGTTCGGGCCAAAGCGCTGAAGGCCCTCGAGGCCAAGCTCGATGCCGGCACCCTCAGGGGACCGGACTCCCCGGATCTGGTCTACTCTTGGCACTCGATCGGACCGGCGCCTTTACATGGCGAGTACCAGGACTCGGCGCAGTACACCGGGCGAGTCACAGCCATCGCCACCCATCCTACCGACCCCAGCATCGTCTATCTCGGCACTGCCAACGGTGGGGTCTGGAAAACCACTGATATCGGAGAGACTTGGCTGCCGAAAACCGACCAAGAGGTTTCACTCGCCATCGGCGCCCTCGCCGTGGCGCCGTCCAACTCCAATATCATCTATGCCGGCACGGGAGAGCCCAACCTCAGCTGTGACTCGTACTACGGTGCTGGCGTCCTCAAATCCACCGATGCTGGCGAGACCTGGATCAATGTTTCGCGCGACGCTTTCGGGTTTGACCCCTTCGACAACGTCAGCAGCAGCGCCATCGTGGTGCACCCCACCAACCCCAACATCGTCTGGCTCGCTACAACCAATGCATATGCAGGTCAACTGACCTGTTTCCAGGCAGGGGCACAACACCAGTACGGCGTGTGGCTTTCAACGGACGGTGGAGTCAACTGGTCAAGCGGGCCGATCTTTGACGCCGATTCCTCCATTACCACCGACGTCATTTCGGACCTGGTTCTGCAGCCCGGATCCACGACCTCGTCGACGGCGACGTTATTCGCCGGAGTCATGAACGGCAACGCCTCATCGAACACCGCAGGTGTATGGCGCCTGCGTTTCACCAATCTGCTCGGAAGCCCAAACCTCACGCAAGAGAAGAAATTCCAGTTCTGCAATGACAATGGAAGCTGTCCTAACTGTTACGACAGCTGCGGTAGCTCACATGGGAACGGCCGAATTTCACTTGCCGTCGATCCACAGCAACCGACGGTTTTCTACGCCGCGGCCGCAGTCGGCAGCTACAGTGCGTTCCTGTCGACCGGACGGGGAGGCATTTTTCGCACCGACGACGCCGGCGACACCTGGGCCAAGCTCAATTTCCCGGAACCCACCAACCGGTGTCAGGCAGAAAACCAGCACGAGGCCTCCTGCAATTATCCGGCGGACCCGGGCTGCTGCCCCAGCGGCGAGTGGTGCACAGGCCACCACGTATGCGAGCGATACCCTGTCGGAGACTACTACGGCAACGTTTGTTTCTTCGCACTACCCCTCGCTGTCGATTACCAGTCACGACTCTGGATCGGTGGTCTCGGTGTGTGGCACGGGCAGGTGATCAGCCCCACCCAGGTTGCGTGGGAGAGTGACTGCTGGTGGGGAATGCACGTCGACCAGCACGCCATCGAGTTCTTCGATCAGGGCGATGTCCACGGCGCCTGGCTTGGCAATGACGGCGGCGTCATGGTCAAAGATCTCAGTCAGACTGGTCAAATCTTCTGGGGCAAGAACGGCAGCACTCTTGCCATCACCCAGTTCTATCCGGGAGCCTCGTTGCACATCGATGCACAGGGCTGGCTCGCCTTGGCCGGCACCCAGGACGTGGGGGTGCTCAAGTACGACACCAGAGCCGACAATGACGACGAGCATCCCTGGCGGCAAGAGCAGTTGTGGTGCGACGGAGGCGGCACGGTGATCGAGCCTTTTGATTCCTGGATGACCCGGTACGAGTCGAAGCAGGGCAACCGCATCTTCAAGACCGTTGACGACGGGATCAACTGGGACCTGATCTTTGACGATGGTCGCGAGTTCATTGGCGCCTACGCCATGTGCCCGGAAAGCAGCAGTTCAAGTACCAGGGTATTGATAGCGGAGGGAGGCGGAAAACTGAGGAGAACCAATGACGCGGGGGTTTCCTGGGACACTCCTCAGAATCCGAACGGTATTTTTTCCGCCAGAATCACCGCCCTGGCCTTCGGCTCCCAAACCTCCAACTCCTGCGACACCTACTTCGTCGGCTTGAAAGACGGGGAGGTCTATCGCACCACCGACAGCGGCGCCAACTGGACCCTGATCTACGCTCCCGATGCAGGCATTTCTCCAGTTGTACTCGATCTGGCCCAGGACCATTCCAACCCCGACGTGTTGTACATCGCATTCGCCAGCGGGGGGGATCACCGCCACCTCATCAAGTTTACGGATGCGCTCGCCCCGGACCCAAGCAACTGGCAGGATATTGACGCTGGATATTTCGAGGGCAACCCGGTCAACGCCATCCTGGTTGATTCATCGAGCGCGAACATCGTATACGCCGGCTCCGATCTGGGAGTATTCCGCAGTAGCAACGGCGGCGCCGACTGGCAGTGGTTTATGGACGGTCATCCGCGCACACCAGTGCACGATCTCGTTCAGGACGAGGGTGAGATCGTTTCATTCACCCACGGACGGAGCGCCTTCCGTCTGCAGATCGAAGGATCGCTCACTGTGACCCGGCCAAACGGCACCGAGGTGTGGCAGTTTGGGGACGTCGAAGACGTTCTGTGGCAAACACAAGGCATTGGTGGTGATGTCAGAGTCGAACTGTCGGATAATTTCGGCATCTCTTGGACCTGCCTCTTCAATCCGTGTGAAACTCCCAACGACGGCGCTGAACCCTGGTTGGTCAACGGGCCGATCACCAATCATGCCATCGTCCGCATCTCCAGTGTCGCCAACCCTGGTATTCAGGATCTGAGTGACTCGTACTTCTCGATCGTCGGCCTGGAGGTCACAGCGCCGACGGCGGGTGCCACATGGGTCGCCGGGTCTACCGAGACGGTTGAGTGGATCAGACAAGGCCTGGCCGGAACCATCGACATCGAGATCTCCCATAACGGCGGTACGACCTGGGACCCTCTGGCCTCGGATATCGCCAATGACGGCTCAGAAGACCTCGTAGTACCGGGCCCGGTCACCACCGAAGCCCTGATCCGGGTCATCAGTCACCAGTATTCCAACGTCGATGCCATGACCGGAATCTTCACCATCATCGGGAACAGCACCTACACGGTGCGCAGCAACGGTGACGAAACGGATGCCAACCCTGGTGACGGCATCTGCGCCAATCTTCTGGGCCGTTGCACCTTGCGCGCCGCCCTGCAGGAGGCCAATGCCACACCGGGCACCCAGTGGATTCACTTCTCGATGAGGTCGGTATTTGCGCGCCCTCCGACGATCAGCCCGAACTCGGCCTTGCCGGTCATTATCGAGCCGGTCGTCATCGATGGAACCACCCAGCCGGTCGCCTCGAAGATCGAGATCAACGGCTCGAACGCCGGGTATAACCACGGCCTCGTCATCGACGCTGGTGACAGCATCGTCACCGGACTGGTCATCAACCGCTTCGAACGGATCGGCCTGTTTATCCGAGATATTGGCTCCAATGTCCTGCAGAAGAATCTGATCGGGACGGACCACACCGGTACCGTCGACCTGGGAAATGGCGCCCATGGCCTGGTGATCCGACGGTCCTCTGGGAATACCATCGGTGGCGAGACAATTGGGGTCGGTAACGTCATTTCCGGCAACGCATACACCGGCATCAGAATCGACGGGGGTAGCGAAAACAACGTGGTTGCGGGCAATTTCATTGGCAGCAACATCAGCGGTGATGGCAACCTGGGCAATTCTGGGCACGGCGTGGTCATCTATGGCAGCTCCAAAAACGCCATCGGAAGGCGAGGCAATCTCGGGGGATACGGCGGCAATACCATCGCCTTCAACGGCGGAAAGGGTGTCACGATCGTCTCCGGCAACAACAACAGCGTTGTCAACAACTCGATCTTCGGCAACTCCAGCCTCGGTGTCGACCTCAACAACGACGGGGTCACACTGAACGACACAGGCGACGGAGACACCGGCGCCAACAACCTTCAGAATTTCCCAATCATCGATTCAGTCAAAAAGTCTGGCGCCTACCTGGCGGCCACTTTGCAGACCAACCCGCCGATCGGCGAGGTGAGCTACATCATTCAGGTCTTCGCCAACGAGACCTGCGATGCCAGCGGCTTTGGTGAAGGCGAGTTGATGATTGGCGAGAAGATCGTGACGGTGGACAGACAGGGCTTTGCCTGGATCGAGCTCGAGCTTTCGCCTCCGGCCCCAAATGGCAGTTTCGTAACGGCCACGGCCAGCAAGTGGATGCATACAATGCCCATCAAGAAACCCCCGTACGAAACGTCCGAGTTCTCGGAGTGCTACGAGGTCAGTTACTGAGGACGCGCTGACATCAGTCGCCCGCCACGAGGTCGCGATCTGCGATGTATGGCACGGGCTATTCAAGATAAACGAAGCGGGCCCTTCGGGGCCCGCTTGCTTGAGTCGACGTCGTTGAGATGCACCCATTCTCCAAGGTCCGCAAACCTGGCAATTATTCGGGTTCTTTGGCTACACCCTCCCAGCGGGCCCTGAACTACTGAATGCTTTCAGACCACGCCGAAGTGTCGCCCGTCTCGAAACCGTCGACGAACAGCGGCGGTGGGTCGATGTGCAGGTAGTAGACGTCCTGCTCCTGGTTGAAGGTGGCCGAGTACGCGATGTGCACGCCGGTCTCGTCCGAAACCATGTCGTAGTAATCGCCGATCTTGTCCTGCTGGGGCCAGCCGACGTGGGGATCGAAGGCCGGTGAGACAAACTCGTTCGGCGACCAGGTCTGGCCGCCATCGTGGGAGTAGGCATAGGTGAGCTGGGACATGAAGGTCCCGGGGGCAGACCGTGTGTCGTTCCAGATCGCGTCGATGCGCCCGTCCGGGGCAACCGACATCGTGCCGAACCACTGCCAGGCCCCGTTGTCGGTCGGGTCGTCATTGACGCGCACCGGGTTGCTCCAGGT
>CAZCEX010000301.1:0-5965 GCA_964497785.1 uncultured Thermoanaerobaculia bacterium
GGTAGC
Source organism: uncultured Thermoanaerobaculia bacterium (assembly GCA_964497785.1). Taxonomy (GTDB): domain Bacteria; phylum Acidobacteriota; class Thermoanaerobaculia; order Thermoanaerobaculales; family Sulfomarinibacteraceae; genus CAZCEX01. Next base: position 7 of record CAZCEX010000301.1, read on the forward strand.
CTCCCGCACAATGATGCTGCCGGGCACTCCCCGAGAAAAGCGCTGCGGCATCGATTTCCAGCCCGCGATGGAGGCCGCCGCTCGCTTGAGCAGCGTGGTCATAGCCGATTCAACTCTCCTCGCGTGACCGCGCTGCTCATGCGACGCTGGGATGGCCGTCCTTCGGCATCCCAGAAGGCCGGGGCCGGGGAAAGGAATCAGCGGCAGGTTCCGCGGCAGCGATCAGCGGTGCTCCGACGGTCGAGCCTATTGTGGCTCGTCGAAGCCCTGCTCCCTGAAATGGTCGTCGAATGCAAAGGCAGTACGCAGACCGAGGCGGCGCATCACGGTGAAGCTCGCGCAGTCCACCAAACTCAATCGCCGGCGGTTCGCTGTGATGAGGGCTGCTTGGGCGGCGGCGTGGTCTTCGCGAGTGACCCATTCCACCCACAGCACGGGTTCGATGCTTTCCACCAGAGCTCGAGTCGCCGTCATACCCAGGCGGTGTTGCACGAGGGCGGTGGTTTCGACCAAAATGTAGTTCGACACAACCAGCGTCTCTTTGCTCTCGACAAGGCGCCGCCAGATCGACGCTGCGACTCTGTGGTGGTCGTCATCGCGGTCGAGAATGGCATAGAGGGCGGATGTGTCGACGAAGGCCCTCATTGGTCGAACGCCTCGGCCAGGTGAAGGTCGTGGTTCGACGAGACGTCGTTCCGGCCGGACTCGAACTGCCCGACAACGGCCAGCGCACGATCATGAATCTCATCGTCGGTGGAAGCTGAGGACGATCGGCCGGCCTGCTCGACGAGCCTCCGGATGACCTCAGCTAAGGAGACGTCGAGCCTCGCTGCCATCGCTCTCAGCTGGACCGCCTGGTCGTCGGTGAGCTGGATCTGGGTTCGGATCATGCCTGCCTCCATGATATCAATTATGTAATCATGATAACAGGTTTCCTCGATTTTGCCCGATACCGGGAGGGCTCTCCGCTCATGTGCCGATCGGGCGTACTGATGCCCATCGCCAGTCCCTCTGGCGATCAGGGCTGGGGTTTGACGAACACGGCGGTGAAGCTGCGTTTCAGGCGAGGTGTTTCGGTGTTGCTCAGGCCGGCTGCTCTCGCGAGATCGCAGGTGGCGGCGAGCTCTTCTTCGCTGACATGACCACGGGGCTCGGCGATCAGCAGGTGACCTCCCGGCGCCAGGGTGGCGGCACACTCTGTGATGAACCGCTCGGGGCTGACGGTCTCATGGATGACGTGGAAGGCGGTCACCAGTCCGGCGCTTGCCGCGAGATCCTCCACGCCCAGACCGTCCTGGCTACACAGGCGGGTCTCGATGATGCGGTTGAGGCCGCGGCGGCGGGCGCGGCGATTGAGGGTGCTCAGCATGCGTTGCTGGATGTCCAGGCAGACGACCCGGCCTTCGGATCCAACGAGTCGGGCGAGAGGCAAGCTGAAGTAGCCCATCGCGGAGCCAACGTCGAGCACTGTCATCCCGGGCTGGACGAGCGGCCTCAGAATCTCCTCCGGTTTCTCGAAAACTCGACGAATAGGGCTGGCCAGGACATAACCCAGCCACCACGGACAGACGTGCGGTTTCTTGGTCTTTTCGGACATGCCTCACCAGTTCGGGATCGGTTTGGTTCTCCAGGTGTGAACGATATCGTCACGAGCGGCTTCGAGTTGGTCGTCGGCGGCCGGCAGGGTCCACATGGCCTTTTCGAGGCCTCGGTAGGAGCGGGCGACGAGGAGCACGATCACGCTCGGCAGCAGGATAAATACGAAGTCCGACCCGGTGAGGTGGTGCTTGACAATGCCAAAAACGAAACACGCCGGCGCGACCAGCAGCAGCGCCCCCTGGAGAAGGGCGGCATACATCTGGCGCGCAGCTACGCCTTTGTATCGTTCGAGGTCATTGGTCGAGTCCAACCGGGGAGTCGCAGCCAGAAACACCTTGAGGTCCCGCCCCTGCCAGGCCGCGTTGGCAAGTGCCAGCCCCTGCGTGCCGAGAATCGCCAAAATCAATGTTCCTCTCATGAATCAAACCTAACACGACCAATCATCAATGCCCCCCCGAAAACGCGCAGCGTTTTCTCCGAATAGTTTGACCCGAGTTGGCGCCTCCCGCCAGCTGGATCTGCAGTCGCTACAGGGCCAACCCGGCTCAAACTATTCGTCAAAGAAACGCCTCACAGAAAACTCCGGATCTTCATGAAGCAGAGTCATCGGGTCGCCGTCGGTCCAGGATCTTGGCAAATAGCGGGCGTGGCGACCATCCTGGAAGCGGCGTCCGATGAGCACGATGACGCCGCGGTCGGTCGCCGATCGGATGAGTCGACCGGCGGCCTGAACGACCCTGGTCAGGCCGGGGATGAGGTAGGCGTAGGAGAAGCCGTGGCCGTAGGTCTCCTGGAAGTAGCCCTTGAGAAGCTCTCTCTCGGTGTTGAATACGGGTAGACCAGGGGAAACGACCACCACCTGCGACAGCATGTCGCCCGGGTAGTCGACGCCCTCGGCGAAGATGCCTCCGAGCACGGCGAGCACGAGGTGTGGCTGGTCCCCGGCGAGCGCTTCGAGGACCTCGCGCTGGGTGTCGTCCGACGACCCTGGGCTCTGGGCGAGCACGGTGTGGGAGCTTGCCTGGATGCGATCGTGAACCGCTCTCAAGAAGACGTAGCTTGGGAAGAGAATCAGCGAGTTCCTGGCCGGTGGCGCGAGCTTGGTAATCCACGATGCGATCGCATCGAAGTGTGCGGCTCTCCTCCGCCAGGTCGTATCGATGTCGGGCAGATTGACGACCAGGCGGTTGCAGGAGGGGAAAGGCGATGGCAGATCGAGTTCCGAGGTTTTTTTGCTGTCGAACCCGAGCAGATCTCGGTAGAAGTCGAAGGGTTCGAGAGTGGCGGACATCGCCACAACGCCTGCACTCTCGTTTATGATCGCGCCGATGAAGCGGGAGGCGTCGCGGCAGAAGATCTTGATCTCGTCGCCGTCTTGCCGCGAGCGTCGTGCGAGGTGTACAAACTCGGGGCCGCCGAGACCGAGCACGCGGTGAAAGCGGGTGAGGGCCAGAAATACGTCCATGACGGGGTCGTCGGCGAGCCACAGATCGTTCTCGCGTTTGTAGAGGAAGTACTGCAGCATCGCTCCGTCGAAGGCCATTCGCATTTCGGCGAAAGGCTCCGGGTCGATGGTGATGACCTTGTCGCCTTCGCGGTTGCTCTCGAGCGCTTCTTCCACGAGGTCGCCGACGAGGTCAGCAAGCTCCTGCGTCAGGCCGGCGAGCAGCTGGAATACGGCGTTGTCGCGGTGGGCGAGGAACTGGGCACCGAGCAGGATCTCCGTGCGGTTGAGCGTCGGTGAGTAGTAGTCACGGCTGCGGTCGACCAGGTTGTGGGCCTCGTCGACGATGAGCACCGCATCGCGCAAGGCGTTACCGCCGACGATGGCCGACAGGCCGATGGTCGGGTCGAAGATGTAGTTGTAATCGCATACAACCACGTCAACCTCGGGCAGCAGGTCGAGAGTGACCTCGAAGGGGCACACCTCGTTGTGATATGCCCTGTCGTACACCGTGTCCGGGTCCTGGTGCGGCGAACCTTCGACGAGCTCTCGCAGCAATCCCGTGCGAATGAGCTTGAGGCCGTATTCGGCCGCCCACGGGCAGAACTCCTCGTGGCACACCATCTCGGTATTGGCGCACATCTTTGCTTTGGCCCGCAGCTGCAGGCTGCGGAAGAGCCCATCGCCCTGCATTGCGCGCAGCGTCTCCGCCACCAGCCGCTGCTGCAGGGTCTTGGCGGTGAGGAAAAACACCCTTTTGCCGCGGGCCAGAGCAGCCCGCACGGCCGGGTGGAGAACGGCGGCCGTCTTGCCGGTGCCCGTTGGCGCCTGCAAGAGTACGTGATCGCCGTTGCCGAGCGCGGCGGTCACCGCTTCGCCAATCTCCCCCTGAAGAGGCCTCGGATCGGCGTGGGGGAAGGGAATCTTCTCGGCGATCTCCCGCAGCTCCTTGAGCCTCTCGAGGCGGCGTTGCTCGGCAGCGACCAGCCGGTGAACCTGTTTTCTGAGCCAGGCTTCGACGACCTCGGGCGCCCACCGGACGAGCTCCTCGCGCTCATCTCCGGTGACGATGTCGGCGAGAATCAGGCGGGCGGCGATCGGGGGACCGCCTCGCGACAGCATCCAGGCGTACAGCCTTACCTGGTTACGAAAGGGGTCCAGCCTCTCTTGGGTGAAGAGGTGGTGGAGGTCGACCGCGAAATGAAGGGTCTTGATCTCGTCGACCCGGACAGGTTGCTCTCCCTCGAAGAGCACGCCGTCAGCCCGCCCCGTCAGGGCGACAGTCCAGCCGTCGATCTCGATCTCGGTGGTGAGAGGAACCTCGGCCGCGAACCCCGGCTCTTCCTCCGCCAGGACGCCCTGGATACGGCGGTGAAGCTCCTGGCCGAGCCACAGTCTCGATAGACCGCTGCCGCCGAGCCCAATTACCCTCCGCGAGCCCTCTCCCGCGAGCTCGCCTACTCCGGCGGTGATACGTCGATTCTTAATGTCGACCGAGAGGGTCAACCCAACCTCCGCCTGACCAGCTCGCGGCAGGTCCAGTGAATCAGCGATCCGGCAAATGGGTACGTCGTCCGCATCGCGCGTCAGCATAGCTTGAACCCGCGATGTGGGGACGAGAACCGGTCCTGGTATCCTGAACGAGGGCGGGTCTGACCCGTTCAGGTTTGCTGCGAACCGGCTGTGGCGGGTTCGTATCTGGCCGCACTCAGGGAGGGTTCTATGACAGCGACCTCGGGCGAAGACGGTCTGCCGATCGTCGATCTGCGATTCGAGAGCCTGCGAAAGCTGCAGGAGGAGCTCGGACCTTATCTGGCGCAGGAGGGGCTTTTTCTGCGTGGCAGATCGGACTTCGGGCCTTCGGACGTGGTGCGTTTCCGGATCATGCTGCCGGGTGATTTTGTACTCGTCGAGGGCGCCGGCGTCATCGTCTGGGTGCGCGGCAAGGCAGATGCAGGGCCGCTCGACCCGGTCGGTGCCGCGATGGGTTTCGCGACCCTCAGCGAGCAGGGTCGTGAGCTGGTCGAGCAGATGATCCAGACCCACATCGGCAACGGTGGTCGCCCATTCGATTTCTCCCGGCCTGCGACGTCAACGGAACGAGAAGAGGCTGAGGGTACACAGCCAAACAAATCGGGGGGGCTCGCCGGATTGCGTTTTAATGTCCGTGGTGAGCCCAGAGGGGCCACCGACTCGGTCGTGGAGGCCGGTATGGCTGTGGCAGCCGCGATCGCAGGCGACTCCGAGTTCAAGAGCAACGAGGACGGCCCATCCCTTCCCTTCGTCGATGAGCCGATCGAGCAGTCTGCCGCTCCTGAACCGCCAGCAGACATTCTGCAGGCCGAGGAGGAGCGGGATGAAACACCTGAAATCGAATCCGCGATACCAGAGGATGAAACGATAGGCGCCGAAGAGCTGTCGTTGAAGGAGTTCGGGGAGAGCATTCTCGGACCCGACGAGGAACCGGAGGAGCTGAGCGACGAGGTCGTGACTGATTTGGACAGTCTTCTCGAGCTGGTCGAGTCGGTGCCGGACGCGACCGTCGAGGCCACCGTCGAGGATGAATCGATCATCACCACGACGGAGGAATCAGAGGTTACTGCCGAGGACGCATCGGTTGTCACTGCCGGGGACGAATCGGAGGTCAGTGCCGAAGATGAACCGGTTGTCACAGCCGGGGTCGAATCGGTGGTCAGTGACGAGGACGAATCGCAGGTCAACGCGACCGAGGACGCCGCATCTGCCTTCGAGCCGGTCCTCGAGGCTGCTGAAGAATATGTCGCCGCCGTCTCCGATGAGACGCCGACCGGTGGGGATGTCCCGGCCCCGATTGAAGGAGCTGAGCTAGGTCCGGCCTTTGGGGTTGAGCCGGGGGAGAGCGGAGGCGCATTTCCCGAGAATGCTTTCTTCGCCACT
>CAZCEX010000302.1:0-5955 GCA_964497785.1 uncultured Thermoanaerobaculia bacterium
TGGGGACAGCAGCAGCTTTTGTGTTTTCCTTTGCGTCCTTCGCGCCTTTGCGTTTCAAATTCACGCCGCTGCGGTGAGCACCGACCTGCTCTATGGGGACACCCCTCTCCCGGATCATCTCTTCCAAAGGTTGTACTTGAGAATGGTCCAGATGGCGGAGAGGCCATCCTTCCAGCCGATTTTCTTGCCCTCGGCGTAGGTTCGGCCGTTGTAAGAGATGGGGACCTCGTAGATGCGGCACTGTGCCCGTGACACCTTGGCGGTGAACTCGGGCTCGAACCCGAAACGGTCGCTCTCGAACTGGACCCGTTGCAGCAGATCGGAATGGAAGACCTTGTAGCAGGTCTCCATGTCGGTGAGGTTGAGGTCTGTGAGCATGTTGGAGATCAGGGTCAAGAACCGGTTTCCCAGGTAGTGCCAGTAAAAGAGCACGCGATGGGGTCCGCCCAAGAACCGCGAGCCGAATACGACGTCCGCCTTGTCCTCGATAATTGGCTGCAGAAGCCGTGGGTACTCGACGGGATCGTACTCGAGGTCGGCGTCCTGGATGAGAAACACCGTTCCCGTAGCGACCGCAAACCCGGTGCGCAGGGCAGCACCCTTGCCTTGATTCTTATCGTGGCTCTCGAGGCGGAAAGTGACGTCAACCGTATCTTCCCGTGCTGGGACTCGGTAGGTGCCCAGCGTCGACAAGGTTCCATCGGTCGAACAATCGTCGATCGCGACGATCTCGAGGCGACGGAGGGATGCCGGCAAGGGAGCGGCAGCCACTCTGTCGAGAAGGGTGACGACCGTAGCCTCCTCATTGAAGACGGGAACGATGACCGAAAGATCCACCACCAAAGACTCTATCACGAAGAAAGTACCTATCGGCCGGGCGGTTCGATGGTCTCTCTGCCTCCCATGTAGGGACGCAAGGCCGAAGGGATGACGACCGAGCCGTCCGCCTGCTGGTAGTTCTCGAGGACGGCGACGAGCGTACGCCCAATGGCGAGGCCTGAGCCGTTGACGGTGTGAAGCAACCGCGCCTTTCCCCCGCTGGTGGGACGATAACGGAGCTGCATCCTTCGCGCCTGGAAGTCGGTGAAGTTGGAGCACGAAGAGATTTCCCGATACAGTCCCTGGCCCGGCAACCAGACCTCGAGATCGTAGGTCCTGGCCGCCGAGAAACCGACGTCCCCGGTGCACAACTCCATGACGCGGTATGGCAGTTCGAGCACCTGAAGGATCTTCTCGGCGTGCGCTGTGAGCTCGTCCAGGACCGTCGCCGAAGACGATGGCGGAACCAACTGCACGAGCTCTACCTTGTGAAACTGGTGCTGGCGGATAAGGCCACGCACATCCTGGCCATATGAACCGGCCTCTGCCCGAAAGCACGGGGTGAAGGCGCAGTACCGTATGGGGAGGTCCGCCTCCGGCAGAATCTCCTCTCGGTGGAGATTCGTCACGGGAACCTCGGCCGTCGGGATGAGGTAGAGGTCCGGTGCCTCGATGTGAAAGAGATCGTCGGCAAACTTCGGCAGCTGTCCAGTGCCCAGGAGGGCGGCCGCGTTCACGAGATAAGGCGTCATCACCTCGGTATAACCGTGCTCGCGGGTGTGGGTGTCGAGCATCAGGGTCATGAGCGCCCTCTCGAGAGCCGCTCCGACACCAACGAGCACGGCGAATCGTGCCCCTGCCACCTTGGTTGCGCGCTCGAAGTCCACAATCCCCAGGTTCGGGCCGAGGTCCCAGTGGGCCTGGGGCTCAAAATCGAATACCGGAGGCTCTCCCCAACGCCGAATCTCGACATTGTCCTTGTCGGACGATCCTCGCGGAATACCATCGGCGAGCAGATTCGGAATTGTCAGTTCGAGCGCACAAAGCTCTTCTTCGAGCCTGGTGGCTTCCTCTTCGATGGTGGCGATCTCGGCGCCGATGTTGACCATCTCGGCCTTCATCTCGGCAGCTTCCCCACCACGGCCCTCACGAAAGAGGTTGCCGATCAACTTCGAGCCGGCATTGCGCCGGGCTTTCAACGCTTCGACCTTTGCGACCCGCTCCCTCCACCCGGAGTCGGTCTCCACGAGTTGATCGAACGGTGCGTCGGTGTGGCGATCAGCCAACATCTTTCGGACCCGGTCGGGATCTTTTCGAATCAGCTCACGCGGCAGCATTGTCTCCTCCGATATTTTGACTCACCGTGTGCGCTCCTACGCCTCCTCCGGTGAAGGCTCCGGCGACAGAATCGGCGGTGTGGCGCCGAGAGGCACATAAACCTGTGTTCCCCGGCGGCAGCGCAGGATCTGTTGGATCAGCGCCTCGAGGTCAGCGGGGTTCTGCACAAAATCGATGTCGTCCGTATTGACCACCAGCAAAGGCGTATCTTTGTAGTGAAAGAAATAGTACGAGTACGCCTCGCTGAGGCGACGGAGGTAATCGGTGTCGAAGTCCTTCTCATAATCCCGTCCACGGCGATCGATCCGTTCGAGCAGCACCGGGACGGAGGCCTGCATATAGATCACCAGGTCGGGCTTTGCGACCTCTTTCTCGAGCACTGGATAAAGCTTTTCATAGACCTTGAGGTCTTCGTCGTCGAGGTTGAGGTAAGCGAAGATCCTGTCCTTGGGAAAGATGTAGTCCGCCAGGACCAGGCGTTGGAACAGATTCATCTGCCGGATTTCGCGCTGCTGCTGGAATCGAGACAACAGGAAGTAGACCTGGACCTGGAAATCCGCCCCGGGACGGCCTTCGTAGAAAGCCGGGAGAAATGGATTCGAAATGTCCTCAAGCACCATCACGCCCTCGAAACGGCGTGCCAGATTCTCGACCAGGGAGGTCTTGCCGACTCCGATCGGACCCTCCACGGCGATGTGGCGAAAAGGAATTCGCTCCGCGCTCATGACCGGCTCAATAGTACAGCGGCGTGCAACAGGTCACCAACCGGTGATTTTTGCGGCGAGGAACAAAAAACCCATCGCCACCGAAAGGCCACCATTGGCAGAGAAAAAGGCAGCATCGACGCGACTCAGGTCGTCGGCGTGCACCAAGTGGTGCTGCCAGACGAGGAGCAGAGCGGCAGCGAGGACGGCGAGCCACCGAAGCCAGCCACCACCAACCTGGAAGGCGAAGACGGCGAAGCCCAGTCCGGCCAAGACGTGCGCCATTCGAGCGACCAACAATGCCCGTGCCGGCCCCAAGCGGGCGGGCAGTGAATGAAGGCCATGGCGACGATCAAAATCCGCGTCCTGGAGTGAATAGATGATGTCGAAACCGGCAACCCATACGAGGACCGCACCGCCGAGGATCAGCGGAGTCCGCGTGATGCCTCCGGTGACTGCGATCCAGGCCCCGGCCGGCGCTATGGCCAGGGCAAGGCCCAGCCAGAAGTGGGTTGCAGTCGTGAACCTCTTGGCGAGCGAGTAACCGAGCAACACTGCGATCGTCGGCAAGGCAAGCACGAAGCAGAGCGGGTTGAGCATCGCCGCCGCGACGGTGAACAGGGTGATCGATCCGACGGTCACGGCCCAAACCTGGAAACGCGTCAAACGCCCTGCGGGGAGTGCGCGGTCGGCGGTCCTTGGATTTTCGGCGTCGATGGCCTGATCTACAAGACGATTGAAGCACATAGCTGCGGTCCGTGCCGCGACCATGGCCACGATCACCCACAGCCAGACCCGGAGCGGTGGCCAACCGTCGCCGGCGGCGCTGATCAGGGCGATGATCGCAAACGGGAGCGCGAACACCGTATGTTGAAACTTGATCATCTCCGCGTTTTCGCGGACATCCTCCAAAACCCGGTAAAGACTGGCCATCACGCGCGCCAACGCAGTTCTTTGGCCTCGAGGGAAATCCCGAGGATGTCGAGGACCCGGACGCAGTAGTGGTCGATATATCGCTCCATGGCCAACGCCGGGTCGGGTGTGAGGTAGAAAGCCGGAATCGGGGGAACGATGTGCGCGCCCGCCTGAGCCAGTACAAGGAGGTTGCGGAGCAGGATCTGCGACATCGGTGTTTCTCGAATTCCGACGATAAGCGGCCAGCGTTGCTTGAGGGCAACATCGGCAGCCCGCTGAACGAGGCCCCGTGAAATGCCGTTGGCCATGGCACCGGCCATTCCAGCCGAGCATGGTAGAACCACCGTTCCTATCAACGGATACGAACCCGAAGAGATTGGCGCCGTGAGATCGGCATCATCCCACATCAAGACGCGCGAAGCGGACTCGGAGGACCCAACGATCATGTCGCGCAGTCCTTCCGGGGTTGAAAACGCCCGCCCGAGTTCGATCCTCAACACTTTCTGAGCCGCCGAGGTCACCACGAGGTGCAGAGTGTCGAGGCTGGCGTGCTCGAGAAGAACCTTCGCCAGGCGGGGCGCCAACCCGCCACCGGAGGCCCCGGAAATCAACAAGGCCAGTGCCCGAGGAGCTGCGCTCTCTCGCGGGGATGAGGGTCCCGACTCTGGTTGGGTCTCTCTGGGGGTCTTCGACATACTCACGGCGGCTACTTTACATCGCCCGGCTTTTATTGGCACGGTTGGTACGTGGTGGCATAAAATTCGACACCGTATGAATATTCTGCACCCCAACGAAACGGGTTGCGTTGGCCTGGTGAGAATTTTCTCCATTTCGCTCTCGAAAGAATTGTCACACAAAGATATAAACAACCACAACAAATCACATTAATCCTCACAAGGCAAAGTGGTACACGACTTGCTGTGTGTTAGGTGCGAAATCAAAGGGGGTGAGGCCTATGGAGGAGTGAATGGCTGAGCAGCTTCTGGAGACAAAACTGAAACAACAAAAGGGGGAGAAAATCCATGAGACACAGCGTTCTGTATATTTTGATCACAGCGATCCTCGTCCTGCCGGTAGTCGGCATTGCCAACGACGCACCCTCTCAGGGAACCGTCAACCTGAACACCGCGACCGCCGAACAACTGCAGCTTCTGCCGCGGGTGGGGCCCGCTCTCGCTTCTCAGATCATCAACTTTCGGGAATCGAACGGACCGTTTCGCTCGGTTGACGAGCTTCTCGCCGTCAAAGGCATCGGTGAGACCTCTCTCAAAAACATGAATTCCTACCTGAGTGTGAGTGGGGATACGACTCTGGCCGAAAAGGTCAGCTTGCCGAGGTCCAACAAAGCCAACGGCGAAGCATCGTAAGGACGTAACTGAGGAATGAAATAACAACCGCAGCGTGGATGGGACGGTGCGGCCCCCCCGGGGGCCGCATCGCTTTTCACAACAAATCAAGATACGAGGAATTTTTGTTATGGCCAACAAGGGGCAGACGCTCGTAGAAACTGTTGTAACCCTCCTTCTCATGACCGTTGGCGCAATGATAGCCATACCTCTGCTCGACGGGGTCGTTCGGTCCGCCGCGCTGCGCGGGGTCACGAGCCGGGTGCGCTGCCAGATGCTGCGGGCTCGCGCCGAAGCCATGCGAACAGGTCATTCTACCGCCCTGGTTTTTGAGCCCGGGCCGGGTCTAGGTTGGCGATGCACCGTGGTTATGGACGGAGATGGCGATGGCGTGCGACGGGAAGATATCGAAAGCGGACGAGATGTCCGCCTCGAAGCGGTTTTCCAGATGGACGAAAACAAGTCAGGGCTTGGAATTCTTTCCAATGTCCGGGTGCCCGACCCCGGCGGGCAAGGCTGGCTTGGTGGTGACCTCGGTGATCCTGTTCGTGCCGGAGCGGGCAACATCATGACCTTCACCTCGGAAGGAACGTCGTCCTCGGGAACTCTTTACTTCAGCGACGGCCAGTCGAAGATGCGTGCACTCCGCGTTTTTGGCGTCACTGGCAGAATCAGGGGGCTCGCCTGGCAAGCCGAGTGGGAGCGGTGGCGTGTGGCGGGACTCTAGGAGGGTGTACCGAATAGAATTGGCGGCGCCTTTCGGGCGGCGTTTGGTCCGTTTTTCGACTGTTCCTTGGCCCATACCACCAGTATAAACCTGCAGAACAGTCGAA
>CAZCEX010000303.1:0-5954 GCA_964497785.1 uncultured Thermoanaerobaculia bacterium
TGTGATCTCCAGCCTGCGAGGTAGGCCGCCGCTCGCTTGAGCAGCGTGGTCGCAGTCGCCCCAATCTTTTCCGCGCGACCACGCTGCTCATGCGACGCTGGGATGGCCGTCCTACGGCATCCCAGAAGGCCGGGGTTGGGGAGAACGTCGGCCTCGTGGTCGATCCGGATGAGCCCACGTTGCGACAACGGAGTCGCTCAAGGGCCTCGTGGCCATAGCAGCGGTTCTTCGAAGCGTCACGCGACTGGGGTGTCCGCAGCAGGCTTCGCCTGTCGCCTCGGCCCACGACGGCCGGCGTAGCTGCCGCTTCTGGGCTGTGCCCAGCTCGTCGCTCCGCTTCGCTTTGCTCCTCGGCGCTCGGGCCTCGTTGCCGTGACGGGGGGTTCTCCCATCGCGCTCCTCGTGGATTGCCCGGCATAGGCATTGTGCTGATTCGCGTCCCGTCACCGTTTCGCGCGGCACACAATGCTATGCTCGGGGAGCGCGCTGCGGCCGTGTTGCTCAGCCTGCGAGGGCCTGCCAGGGCGTAGTTCTCGACCCCACCCGCTTGCCGGAAAGTGCAATCCGGCTTCGCCTTCGGCTACGCCGTGACGGTCTTCACTCTCTCCCTCAAGGGTCGAGAACGAAGACCGGAGGCCGCCGCTCGCTTGAGCAGCGTGGCCGCAGCGTACGGCGCCGGTCGAGGTTCCTCTCCGCAGGCGGGACGCCTGCTCCCACCAGGACACCGCATCTTGCATCCTGCAACTTGCCAGCGATGTTTTCCCTCAATCCACCGCCGACCCTTGCCAGTTCGCGCGCTCAAAGGTACCCTTCGCCTATGTCGACGAATCCGATCAACTCCGGACAACCTGACCAGGGATGGGCACAGACATCGCCGATGGTCACCTACGACGTGCCATTCACCGACACCGAGCCGGCCCAAGAGATCGATGTCATGGATTACGTCAGGCTCATCTGGTCCCGGCGGTGGATCGTCTTGGGGATCGCCGTGACCACGGTCGTTCTCGCGACGGCATGGGGGAAGACCCGCCCAGTGCTCTTCCGGGCCACATCCGAAATCTCCGTAGGCGAACAGTCGGCGCAGATCGTCAAGAACCAGATCAGCTTCGGGCCCAACTATTGGGAGCTCGAACGCTACGTCGAAGAACAGCTCAGAATTCTGAAGACCAAGAGGTTGGCCCGGCGAGTCGCCACACAGCTCGGTCTCGACAGCCACCCCGATTTTGCCGGCATGGATGCGGGGAGCGCCCTCCTCGGAATGGTCGGCGCCGAGCGAGTCCCGGAAACCAACATGGTCATGATCACTTTGACCTCCCGCAACCCGCAGCAGGCAGCGGAATGGCTCAACGTTCTGGTCGATCAGTACATCGCAATGAACATCGAGGACAATCTCCAGCGCACGCGCAAGATCTACGAGGTCATCCAGTCCAGGCTCGATCCTTTGCGCACCCAGCTCGCCGAATCGGAGGCCTCCCTCGTCACCTTCCGCGAACGCGACAGCTCGATCCTCTTTTCTTCTCATGAGAAAAACGTCATCACGGAGCAGATCGACACCTTGACGACTGAGTACGCCCATACGAAGGCTGAACGCATCACCCTCGAGACGAAGATCTCGGCCCTTCGTCGCATCCAGGCCGCCGACATTGCAGAGGTGACGTTCCCGGAGGTCCTGGCAGATTCCACAATTGGCCGCCTTCGGGAACAAAAGGGCAATATCGAGATGGAGCTGACCGAAAAAATGGGAAGCCTCAGGGAAGGCCACCCCGAGATGAAGGAGCTCCGAACACGACTGGCGGGTATCAACGAGCTCATCCATGCCCAGATCGCGACTCTGACCTCGTCCCTCCAAACGAACTACGAGATCGCCAAAGACCGGGAGCAGTCACTGTTTTCGAACCTGCAACAGCTCAAGAATCAGTCGGTCGAGCTGTCGCGCCAGACTCTCGAGTTCAACCGGATCGAACGCGAGTACGACCAGAACAAGGCTTTCCTCGGAGAAATGCTGGCGCGCTCCAAGGAGGCGGACATCTCCTCGACGGCTTCGGTGAACAACATTCGCATCATCGAACCCGCCGAGGCCCCTGGAGGGCCCTTTTCACCGAACATGCAACGGATCGTCATCCTCTCTGTCGTTCTGGGGCTTTTCTTCGGCGTCGGCCTGGTGCTCGGGCTCGACTTCCTCGACCAGACCATCCGTTCGCCCGACCAGGCCGAGCGGGTCCTGGGGCTCGAGGTACTGGGCCTGGTACCCGAAATGCGCGAGGGCATGGATTCTGCGGCTCGTGAGGCCGTGCAGACCCTGCGAACGGCGGTCATGATGGCATCGAAGTCGGAGGGCGGACAGGTCCTCATGATCACGTCGGCAATCCCGGGCGAAGGCAAGACCACCGTCGCCTCCGAGCTGGCGAAGACACTGACCAGGGCCGGGAGCAAGGTCCTGCTGATCGACGCCGATCTCCGCAAGCCTCGCATCCACCGCCTCCTGAAAACGAAGAATACCGCCGGGCTCACAACAGTCATGCTCGGTGAGGTCGACATCGAAACCGTCAAGCACCACCTCAACGACCCCGTCGGTCTCGATGTCATCACCACGGGTCCCCTGCCTCCAAATCCTCCCGAGCTGTTCGCAAAACCGAGCTTCAAAAAGATGCTCGATCAAGCCCGTTCGGAGTACGACTGGATCGTGATCGACACTCCGCCGATCGCCTCGGTGACCGACCCGGTGATCTGCGCCGCCCACTCCGACATGGCCATCATGGTCGTTCGCTACGCCGGCGCCCGCCACCCCATCATCCGCACCGCCCTGCGCCAGCTCTCTCGATCCGGCGTACAGATCGCCGGCGTCCTGCTCAACCGCTTTGATCTCTCCCGCGAGAACTCCTACTCGCAGTACTCCTATTACCGCTACACCTATCAGGATTACTGATCCGGCTGAATCGGCAAACCGACGAACGCCTGACCAGCGGACTTCTTCGAGTTTCGCCGATAGGCAATCAACCCGGCGATGACGAATGCGAGTTCGACGACGCCGCCGATGACGAGCCATGTGGCGATCTTTGAGCCTCCGAAACCGTAGGAGTGCAGCCCAGCAGCAAGAACGTAGTTCACACCGAGGTAGGTCATCAGAATGGTACCGAAGGCCATGATGCTCGCAGCGGCGACGCCAAAGGCGCCCAGCCAACGATCGATCCGGCCGTGCAAGATGGCCATGTAGGCGAGGAAAGCCACCAGCGACCAGACTTCCTTCGGATCCCATCCCCAATACCGGCCCCACGACGAGGCGGCCCAGATCGAGCCTGTCAGAATGCCGACGATGAGCATGATCGAGCCGACGTGCACGTACCAGTAATGCGTCTCGTCGAGAATCGCTGCGTTTTCACGGCGATTCGGCGTGAATATCTCCAGCCCGACGCGCATGTGGGCAACAAAGGCCGCCAGCGCCAGCAGAGCGTAGCTGACCATGATGATCGGCACGTGAATCGCCAGCCACGGGGTACCCGACAATACCGGCGGCATCGGGTGAATGAAGGAGTCCATCGGCAGAACATCGGTGAGCAGGATAACGAGGGTCGACATCGCCGCCGCATTAAAAACAACCAACCGATTCTTGACCAGGAATACTGCAATGACGGCGAACAGACCGACGCCCCAGGCGAGAAACAGCATGGACTCGTACATGTTGGATGCGGGGATTCGCCCGGCAGCATCCCATCGCATCAATATCCCCCAGGTCATCACCGCAAAACCGGCGACGAGCCCAATCGCGGTCAAAACGCCGGTCCACCTCTCGGACCGACGCCACCACATGAACGCCAGGACGGTGGTCGGGAGGAGGATCAACCACGAAACCTGGGTCGGCCGGACCATGTTGTAAAGCGCCTCGCGCTTCATCCTCGTGACCGAGGGATAAAACGCCGGCGGTGAGGCGGCGACTTTCTTGTTGACGGTGATCAAATCCATCGCCCCGCCGAACGCATCCGGAGCCCTCCATCGGGAATCCGGGTTGTCGTCGACGGGCTGCGCGAGGATGGACTGGCGGGTCAAGAAACCGTGCAGGACAGACAACCGCCCTTCGAGCTCGAGGGCGTCCTCTTGAATCGGACTCAGAGGCATCTCTCGACTCGTGCGCTGCCGAGCGACATCGACGAGGGCCCGGAAAGCCGGGTTTCTGAGAAGTCCGTTGAAGGACGCATACCGATGCCCCGGCAGACCGATTTCCGTGGCGAGGGCCCGGGACCCGATCTTGACGATCGATGCCTCCGATGCCGTCGCCGGATCGAAGGCCCAGCCCAGAACTGTGTTGACGGGGTCCTGGCGCACCCAACGCCGCATCCCAGAGACCTTCCAGACGGCCTCTCGTGCCTGGGTATCGAGCGGCATGACTCGCCCGTCGTATTGCACCGGTACGATCCGGAGATCATCGAGGTTCGCGAGTTCCTGAGCGCCTGCCACTCCTGTCACACCGAGAGCCAGCAGGACCGCGAGTACTGCCTTGATGGGGGTCACCAAAGGCCCGGAACCCGGGAACCCGCCCTCTCCCAGCTTACGTCGCTGCTGAATTCGTGTGAACAGAACAACCAACATGCCAAATACGAGCATGAAATAGCCCAGGAAAACGATGTTCTGACCCGGGTCTCGTGCCACCGAAAGAATGGACATCTCCCGTCCGCGCTCGATCTGATAGCTCGACTGGAAGAACGTATAGCCTCCCCAGGAGAGCTCGCGGTTCATCTCGATGATGCGCTGTTCCTCAACGCCGGTATTGGGGTCTGTCACGGTGACCCGGCTGCGGAACATCGCCGGGCGTTGGGTGCCGGGGTAGTGGTCGATCTCGAATGCATCCAACCGAAAGGTGAAGCCCAATGGCACGGGGACCATCTGGTCACCCTCACCGGCAACATAGAGCGAGTCCGAACTCTGCCCCTCCCAAAGAGCCAGGCGGCCATCGACCTTGGCAAACTCGGTCGTGAGAGAGCCGATGAGAATAACGACCATCGACAGGTGGGTGATGATGAAGCCGATCCTCATCTTTCCCCAGGGCCACTTCGAGGCGATCGACGCCACGAGGTTGATCGCAAATACCAACAACAAGGTAAAAAAGCCCATTGAACCATAGACCCTTGCCGCAGCTTCCCGCCCATGCAACGACTCCACGATCGTCCCGGCAGCAAGCACGACGAGCATGACCAACAAAAGTCCGACAGTCAGTTTCAGTGAACCGACCATTGTTATCACTCGTCGCATACCCACTCCTTTTAAAGATCGTTTTCCGGGGGCGCCTCGATTCGCAAGATCACAAACGGGCTCTGCGTCCACCAGAGGCCCCGAGAGGATACTCGAGCCAACGAGGCTGGCCCCAAATACCCGGCCGGCTCCACACCGCCGCATGCCCGGCGCAACCGCCGTCTCCCGAACGCAGCCGCCTTCTCCGCTGTCAACACAGAATGCGGAGGAGATGTTCCGCCAACGCCCTGCCGGAATTGACTTTGCCGGGAGCCGGTTGTACCCTCTCGGCCACGTCGGTGCGATCGAGGTTCAGTCCTTGCATGGCATCGGATCCGAGACCTCTGAATCGACGCCGCGTTGATCGACAACGGCGGCGAATGCCACCCGGCGATGACCTCGCCCCTCTCACAAGGACAGCGCCGCCGTGAGCGGTGCGCGGGATTGAACCATTATGAGCAGCGACACCCAACGAATACGCAACATTGGCATCTCAGCCCACATCGACTCGGGCAAGACCACCCTGACCGAGAGGGTCCTCTTTTATACCCAGAAGATCCACGCGATCCACGACGTCCGAGGCAAGGACGGGGTCGGCGCCACGATGGATCACATGGAGCTCGAGCGCGAGCGGGGGATCACCATCACCTCGGCATCGACCTACGTCGAGTGGAAAGACCACCACGTCAACATCATCGACACCCCCGGCCACGTCGACTTCACGATCGAGG
>CAZCEX010000304.1:0-5934 GCA_964497785.1 uncultured Thermoanaerobaculia bacterium
GCTCCGAGGCTGATTGACGTCGGTGCAGCCCTCCTATGCTTTCACGAAGATCCTGTCCAGGCTCGAAACATCTACAAATCGAGCATTCGGGCAGTCGCCGAGGTGAGATGGCTGAGGTCTGAAGTGCGTGATCTGCCATGGTGGACTACTGTCGACGACGACGATGAGACGATTCTCCAACACCTCAAACCAGAAAACGCCGAACTCTTCAATGGAGACCCTCCTCCGGCGATCAGTGTCACGCCATCACTCGATCAGATTGTGGAGATCGCAAACGCTCAGTTGCAACTCGCTCCGAATCAGCTCAGGGGTCGGGGCAGAAGCCGCCACGAGAGCTGGTGCCGATGCCTTGTGACCACTCTGGCGGTTGGCCAGTTCGGTCCTCGCGCCAAGGACCTGGCCGCGCATCTCGACAAGTCCTCGGTCTCAGTCAGCCGTTGGCTGAGCGAAGGCGCGCAGCTGCAGGCTGTCGATCCGGTGTTTCGGGCCCGCCTCCGAGCGTTGAGAGGAGAGATTCAGGAACTCGTCGAACCTCCATCCCTCGTCGATTCGCTTTGATAACTGGTGTAGGCTCAGGCGTCTTGAGCCGTACTGCTCTCGCAGTCAGGGTACGGTTGAGGACTTTGTTAACTTTGAAACACGTGGCACCGGTCTGGCACCGGTCTTGAAACACGTGGCACCGGTCCCAAGGGTCTCGATGGTGCCACACTATGGGTCGAGCGGTGTTCCATCTATCATCGGGGATGCCGTGTGGAAGACAAAACTGACGATGGACGTCTTTGATGACCCGGATTGGGATGGGTTCGATGGAAAAGGAGCCCGGGCGAACATCGTTGTTAATGGCGATTGTGACCCAGGGAACGCCAAATTCGTATACCCCATAGATACCGAGGACGGTCCCGCAGGCTCTGTGGTCATCTGTCCAAAGACGAGCACCCAGGATTACTCATCGGCAGCATCACTTGACGTTGTAGCCCACGAGTGGGGACATGGGGTCGTGTTTAATTCTGCAGGTTGGGAATACATCACATCTACAAACGCCGCTCTTCAGGAAGGGTGGGCTGACATCATTGGGCATGAAGTAGAGTGGCGCAAGGAAGGTGCGACGAGTAGCGACCCCGAAACGGAAGACTGGAATTATGATGAAGACAGCGGCCAGGAGATTCGCCAAGAAAACTATGATGATGGCCAATATGTTTCTCCGGACACCAATCCATACTCCTATCACGCATCCGACACCTGCCCCACCTCACACGGGCACTATTGCGGATTGCGCATGGCAGTTGCTTTTTGGCTCGCAGCAGACGGTGGGACGGATGATGGGTTGTTCGAGAATGTCAATCCGGTGTGCCGTCGCGATCCAGATCCGGCATTGGCGGACTGTGACCTCGAGGTAACCGCGTTGGGTACCTGGGCAGCAACGAGGATCTTTCTCCGGATACTGATGGCGGTATATGCTGATTCGTCTAGTGATTGGCACGACTTCGCAGAATATGCGAAGCAGTCGGCGGTCGATATCTGCGGCGCCCCCTTCCCGAATTGTGATAATGCTGCCGATGAACAAGATACAGTTCAGGGCGCGTTTACTGCAATTGGTTATCCAGGCCCCACCCCTTTGGTGAGGTATTGCAACCCCGACTGTTGTCCAAACTAAGATAAGAAGGGGCCCCCAATGCGAGACCGAGGTCGTGCTTGTTGTCTGACTGTTTTTCTCATTTTCCTTTGTGCGCAGGCATCGGCCATCCGGTGGAATCAGTGGGAGTTGCTCAACCCACTACCGCAAGGCCATTCCCTCACGGGACTCGCGTCGTCGGGCTCCGTTGTCGTTGCTGTTGGGAGGCAGGGGACCATTTTGACGACCGGAAATGGGATCGATTGGGATATCGTCCACTCAAAGACCGGTTTGCTCCTGCAGGACATCATCTGGACCGGTGATCGTTTCGTTGCGGTTGGGGGCTATTCGTTGGGGTTGGGCGAACCGGCCTACAGTCCAGGAATCATCATGACCAGTCTGGACGGTCGGCAATGGACCGTGGTTTTGAACGCAGACGGCACGATATTCTGGAAGGCCATATTCAACGGGGAGCAGATTCTGGCCGTCGGATTCAAGGGTAAGACCGCTACCAGCCCAGACGGTATCAACTGGGTTGAACACACCTTGATAGACCACTCCTATAGCGACATGGTCGATGTCGCCTGGAACGGATCAATCTATGTTGCAGTGGGAACCCCCAACTACTTCACCAGCGGCATGGCCGTCTTTTTGAGCGAAGACGGCGTCAGCTGGACAACGGCTGACCTCGAGAGTCTCCCTGATATGGGTCTTATGGGAATCGTTTGGGGGCACGACCGGTTCCTTGCCGTTGGCGGGGTGTGGCCAGGTATTCCTTTTGTGCTTTCCAGCCCAGATGGGCATGCCTGGACGGTGAATGAAACTGATCTGACCTGTTACATCCGTGAATTGATCGTTGGCCCGGAGGGATTCCTTGGTGTCGGAGATCATGGACATGTCTTCAGTTCCCCTGACGGGATGTCCTGGTCAACCACAGATGCTGTACCCGCTTCCAAGACACTCAGAGATATCGCCTTGTTTCAGGACAGATATCTAGTCGTCGGCGATGATGGAGCCATTGCGGAATCGACTGATTTCGGTCAACAATGGGACGTCGTGACAACCTGGGCGATCGACCTCGTTGGTTCTGACGAAATTGTCGATATTTGTTTGGGCGATGGAATACTCGTCGCCATCTCCGGAGGTGGAAGGGTCTTCCGGAGTCCCGATGGTCTCGATTGGCAGCAGGCCGCGAGTCTTCCGTCGGGGGCCTCTTCAATTCAGTGGTTGAATGGGGCTTTCTGGGTGGTTGGATCCAATGGCCTGATCGCCACGAGTGACGATGGAAGTTCCTGGAGTATTAGGAATTCCGAGAACTGGGTCGATTATCGGGACATCGCGGCCAACGGCGACGTCATCGTGGCTGTCGGAGCCAGATCATTGGGACAGTTTGACGCTCTCGTCGCCATTAGCTCCGATGGCCATGCCTGGAGCCAGATCGAGATCGAGGACGGAGTCGACCTGATAGTCAAATCCGTCACCTGGACCGGCTCTCGGTTTGTCGGGATCGGGAATCGGGGCACGGTCTTCCGGAGCGAGAACGGGTTTGACTGGAGCATCGACGAACTGGAATCGGTCCCTGCCTTGAAACGGGTCGCGTCCAACGGCTCAGTGCTGGTCGCGGTGGGCAGCGATTCCTCCGGCAAGGTTATCCTGGTCTCAAAAGATCGCGGCGACACCTGGCAAGCGACATTCGTTGATGAGCGGGTTAGGGATGTGTTCTGGAATGGGGACCTCTTCGTGGCGGTGGGTGGTGGAATTTGGTCAAGTCACAATGGTGATAATTGGACCAAAGACCCGGTACGTTTTGGGGAGTCGCCCTACTGTGGAATTGGAAAAAGAGAAGAAATAGTGCTGGCCGGCGTTGATGGAATGATCATGCGGGCGAAACGGGTAACCCAACCTCCTGCACAGGGCCGGGTGGAGAACGACTGAGTGATAGCAATTTCCTTTTTCCCTCTCCTTCGACTCCACTACGGTCGAAGACCCTTCGAAGGGGCAAGAAGTGGTTGTAGCCCTGCCCGAGTACCTTCAACGTTGACGACGCGCCTCCCTTTGCTCTCGGAACCCGTGCCAGGGCCCCTTGTGGAAGGTCTCAACCGGTACCGACGCACACCTCCCGCAAGGGACCGCGTTCCCTCAATCCGCCCCAACGTGATCCGGTCATGAAGTGTGTGAGTCTCCCGGCGGATCCCGGCCTGGCGTGATTCCTTTGCGGGCGAGATGCCCCAGTATCTTGGTGATGACCTTGTGCTCGAGGATGACGCTGATGATCCGCATCTCACCGCCGCATTTTGAGGACACCAGGGGATCCACCTCGTAAATACGCCGGATCAGGCGTGCCCATTCTCGCCTTCTTGCTCTTCGCTGAGCGTCGGTCAGGCCGTCGTGCTCATGGTTGAGCAGGTACCGGGCGACCTTTTCCATGGTTTCCCTATCCTCAGGCTCAAATCGAACACTGTCGTCGACCGAGAATCCGCTGTTGTGGCTTGCGCGCCCGATACAGGCCAAAGGCGTCGGCTCGGTCGAGCAGATCAAGGACCTGGACTCTGGGGAAATGCCTTGTTGCGAAGACGAGTAATCCTCTTCAAGGGTATGCAGATGCATCAATTTGCATTGGTCGGCGGCAAAAAACCAATCGGTACATAGGTCGGATCTCCGGTGAGGTTGTCGACGATCGACAGGTAGGTGGCCACCCGACCGCTGCCGTTGAGGACCGTGACCTCAACCGTGCCGTCGGCCATCGTATCCAATGCACCGAGGGCATGAGGCAGGTCGTTGATCTGCGCATTGCCATACGGCGGCAGATCGATCACTCTGAAACCGGCGGCGACTCCGTCGGACTGCCACAGGGACACACGAACCTGAACGCTCTCACCCCACACCTCGCAAACACCGAGATTGGTGCGGAACTCAGGCGAACGAACGACACCGCCTGCGACTTGCATCTCCGCGCCGTTCAGGCGCATCACCTGATGGGGCGCTACAGCCGGAATGCCCTGGCCATACGTACCTCCATCAGCGCCGGGCGTCGACGTCCGCGAGGTGACGATGATGTCGCGGCCCCTGACCTCCAACGACCCCGCGCCGGTGGTCGCGAATACGCTCCCCACGACGTCATCCCAGGTTGTACTCGAACCCGAATCGAGTTCGAAGGATTCACGCAGGTAGTCGGTCGTTCCGTCTGATCCTCGCGGCGTATAAAAGACTTCGGCCGTACGAGGCGAACCGTCGAGATTGAAGATCGTCAATGCCGTCGTCCAGAAGGCCTCGCCCACCCCGGCAACGCTCGCGGCGGCTGGAATGTAGTAGGCGTCTGTTCTGTGGGTTCCGCGGATGGGCCCCGGCGCGCCGCCACCGTGCAGGAAAAGCGTATTTGCGTTTCCGTTTCGATAAGAAAGGGATGCCCAGGTGGCGATGTCGATGGTGCTCTCGCCGGTCACCAGGAACTGAATCTTGACGAAGTCTTCACCGGCTGTGCCGAGCTGGATCTCGGCCGATGTGGACTCGGTGGTAATGACGTCGACTGGACCGTTGTAGTCGCAGTCGTACCTGTTGACAGAAAGCCGGTAGCTCGTGGCACGTGGAACGGGATCCCAGGTCAGGGTGATGGTGTCCTCGACCTCGGGGCCGAGCGGGCAGACCGAGTTGCTGCCGTCAAGCTCCATCGCGGTATCCACCGGTGAGATGACCCGCATCATGATGCGCATCGGCAGGTCCAACGCAACACTCTCATTGGCGTCAACTGCCGTGAAGTACCCAGAGACCGATTCGAGATCGCCGGCCTGCTCCGCCGAGCCATCCGGCGGACTGGACCTGTCGATTTCCAGCAGCACATGGCCTTCCCCCACCGGCACACCCGATACCGAGTAGGTTCCGGCAGCAACGTCCACAGTCCCATCGTGGTATGTGTCCCCGTCGAAGCTGTGCACTCGAACTGTTGCCGTCAAGGGCAGAGAGAAGAGATCGACGACCTCCTCCCCATCGTAGGTAAAACGCCCACTGACAGTAGCGGCGTCGAGAACCATCGGTCCAACGAATACCAATACGATCAAAATCAGCAAATGCACACGCCTCATCATGACCTCCCCCGGTCGAACAGATAAGTCTACGATAACAACGACCGTCGAATTCATTCACCTCACCATCGCCGACAGTTCGAAGTATTCTCGGGGACATGGCGAATCCCGAATCGGGCCCCGGGGAACACACGGCTGTCAATACAGAGCCCGCGGAGCATTCGGGGCCGCTGACTCTGCCTCCCGAAGCCCGAGTACCTTCAACGTTGACGACGCGCCTCCCTTTGCTCTCGGAACCCGTGC
>CAZCEX010000305.1:0-2730 GCA_964497785.1 uncultured Thermoanaerobaculia bacterium
ACTGGCGAGTTGATTTCATTCACGCCAATGAAGGCAACCCCTACAATCACCACCGAGATGGTTTTGCTGTGCAGGCGACGTACCTTCTCATACCGTCGAATAAGATCCGTTTCGAGTTTGGAACCGGTCCTTATATGTCGTTTGATACGACTGTTGATGAAGAAACTGGAGAAGAGCTCAATGAGAAAGGGGGGGGACTGCTTACCACCGCCGCAATGATCATTCCGCTGAAACCGTCGACCAGCGGATTTCATTTGCGCTTGCAATGGAGCAACTACCTCCTGGCGGCGCGAGCAAATGGCAACTCAATTCTCATAGGCGTAGGGCTCGACATCGACAATTCATCGGTGGTGCCTCGCCCAACGAAAAAGGCCTTTGTTAATGAGTTTTGGGTGTCGTGGGTCAATACAAAAATCAACCATGGTGGTCCTGAAACGACCACAGGCTTTAGCGCTGATATTGCCAAACGCTTCGACCACAACTTTGCTTTGTCGCTGGGTTGGGTCGATGAAGGGGGTTACAACGGTGCTACCGATCGTCAAGGCCTGACGATTCAAGCTTGGAAACTGATTGTTTTGGGCTCTCGTTTTGAAGCGCGAATGGGCGCTGGTCCTTATTTTGCCAAAGACTATGTCGAAGACGACAGTGGGTACGACATGAAGGGCATTATCAGTATTGGCGTGAATTTCTACCCGAACTGGAAAGTCGTCAAGCACGGATTTGTAGGTGTGAGTCTCAGTCGAGTCATTGACCGCTTAGGCCCTGGAGACGACGCTGATTTGTTCCGGGTGAGTGTCGGAAGTCGTTTTTAGCCACTGGCTACTGACTTCCATCCTCAGCCGGTGCGATACCAGCCTTCTCGCACAGCCGAACCAGCTCGGCGACGGATACGATGCCGAGCTTCTGCATGACGCGGCCGCGATGGATCTTGACCGTTTCTTCGGAAATGTCCAGTGATGCGGCGATCTGCTTGTTCAGCATGCCGGTGATCACGTAGGTCATGACTTCGTGCTCACGCGGCGTGAGCTCTTCGAGATACTCATGCAACGCAGAGCTCTCGGCCCGTTGAGCTCGGTTCTCCGCATCTCTGGCCAGCGACTCACTGATGGCCTCCAGCAGGTTGTGCCCGTCGACGGGCTTGGTCAGGAAATCAACGGCGCCCTTCTTCATGGCCCGAGCCGCGATGGGCACGTCCGCGTGTGCAGAAAGAAAGACGATGGGCATGCAGTAGTCGGATTTGCCGAGCTCTGCCTGGAGCTCGGGCCCGGTCATCTCGGGCATTCTGACGTCCAACACGATGCATCCCGGCCCGCCACGATTCTCAGACTCCAGGAAGTCTGCGGCGGAAGCGAACGGTTCTGCATTCAGCCCTGAAGCGCGGACCAGGCGCGTGATTCCCCGACGGGCGGACGGATCATCGTCAATGATAAAAACTGTCGCTTCACTCATTCTTGCCGACCCTCTTTCAGCGAGGACAGTATAAACCCCACACGGGCGCCTCCGTCGGGCCAGTTCTGCGCCCGAACTCTGCCGCCGTGCGCCAGGATGATCGAGTTGCCTTTTCATTATTCATTTCTAACTCCAACCCCATGTACCACGAAGGTGGAATAGCGCCCTTTGGCCAAAGGCCCTAACTTGCCCGTATGACCCACTCGAGACGTGTTGTGGATGGCGTGTCGCGTGATCATGTGCCGTGCGGGGACCACCAACGAGCGACGATTCGTGCGAGATCAAACGGAGAGAGAATGAGACAGATCTGCACCGCCGCCGACGGGTCGGAGGCGGCGCTCGGTCAGTTCGGGGCATGTTGCCCCGCTGAAGGTCGACCCGCCAATCAAGGTGGGAACCGAGGACCCGGATGTGCTGCCGTAGTGAAGACCCGATGAGAGGCGCAGCTCAACCGATCCGAGTGCTTTGGGCGGTGTCGCTGGTGCTGACGGTCGCCCTGCCGGTGTACGGCCAGGAGGACGAGACGCCCACCCAGCTGTGGATGGCCTACCAGCACCAGCAGAAGGTTGGCGAGCGCACCCGCGTCTTCAGCTCGCTGGGGTACGAGGAGCTGCTGTCATCGGAGGACTTCTGGGGGGAGTGGAACAAGCTCTACGTGACGGGTGGCGGATCGTACGATCTCGGAAAGCGGTTTCGGGTTGCGGCTGGTGTCGGTCTTTACTACAGCTTCCTGCCCGATGTCGACGACCTCTTCGAGCTCCGGCTCTGGCAGGAAGGCACTGCATTCTGGCCCGACAGCCCCGGCAAGGTGCGGCGGCTCGTGCTCACCCACCAATTGCGTCTCGAGGAACGGGTCACCGAGTCGGACGCCTGGACGTTCTCGGTGAGACTGCGCTACCGCCTCGAAACGAAGATCCCCCTGAACAGGTACACCCTCGAGCCGGGATGCGTGTACGTCCCGTTGGCCGGCGAGCTCTTCGCCGACCTGGTGGGTGAGACTGAAGGGTACTTTTCCCAGAAGAACCGCCTGTCGGTCGGATTGGGCTACGTCATCAACAAGACATGGACGGTCGACCTGAGGTACCACCGGGAAGGCTCGCGCACGACCACCGAGGAAGACTTCGGGGTATCAAGCAACGTTATCGACATCATGGTCAAGACCTCGGTGCGGATCCGCGATCTGGCCAAGGGTCGATAATTGAAATAGATAAACCCTTTGTGTTCTTGGCATCTTTGCGTCTCTATTGGCTCTCGGCTGTCACTCACGATCAACCGACGGTC
>CAZCEX010000305.1:2830-5889 GCA_964497785.1 uncultured Thermoanaerobaculia bacterium
TCGAAGAGCAGCTCGACGGTCCCGAGCTGTACGTCGCCGTCGACGTCGGCGATGTCGATCGTTTTCGCCGTGACCAGGTCGGTGTCGATGTTGTGTTCAGTGAACGGCAAGTCGCTGGCGGAAACGACCGCTGCAAATCAGCGGATCCCGTACTCCTTGAGCCGGTTGTACAGGGTCCGAACGGAGATCCCTAAAAGCTCGGCCGCTCGCTCGCGGTGGCCTTCGGAACGGTTGAGGGCTTCGAGGATGGCCTGGCGCTCACGGCCGTGCAACGACAGGTGCTGTGTCTCGGCCTCGGAGGACTCTTTTGGCCCGCGATCGAGGATCGGTAGATCTGCGGTTGTCACCTCGGTGCCGGCTGCAGCGATGAGGGCTCGCTCGAGCACGTTGCGCAGCTCACGAACATTGCCGGGCCACGAATGATCTTCGAGGCGTTCGATCGCCTCCTGTGAGAGGGGCCGGCACGGCACGCTGAGACGCTCACACGCCTGTTTGCCGAGCCGCTCGGCGAGCCATGCGATGTCGCCGGGCCGTTCGCGCAGGGGGGGGATTTGCAGCTGAACAACGTTGAATCGGTAGTACAGGTCGGCGCGAAAACGACCCTCCTCGACGTCGACCTCGAGGTTGCGATTGGTGGCCGCCACCACCCGCAGGTCCACCGGAATCGGCAGGCTGCCGCCGACCCGCTCGATCGCCCGCTCCTCCAGGGCACGCAGGAGCTTGGCCTGCTGGGCCTCGGGAAGCTCACCCACCTCGTCGAGGAACAGGGTTCCCCCGTCCGCGGCCTCGAATCGGCCCACCCGACGCCCTTCGGCGCCGGTGAAGGCACCCCGCTCGTGACCGAAGAGCTCGCTCTCGGCCAGGCTTTCGGGAATGGCGGCGCAGTTGACCGCAACAAACGGGCCGGAGCTGCGCCGTGAGCCGCGGTGCAGGCGGCGTGCGAGCAACTCCTTGCCAGTGCCGGACTCGCCGACGATCAGCACAGTGGCGTCCGTGGCCGCCGCCCGGTCCGCAAGGGCCAGGACTTCGAGGGCCGCTGGGTCGCGGGTGAGAAACTCCCCAGACTCGTGGTGTGTATTTCTTTCGCCCAGGATTCGCCGGACCAGCTGACGCAGGGCCTCGGGACTCTTCAGCGGTTTGGTCAGGTAGTCTGCGGCGCCGGCGTGAACTGCCTCGACCGCATCGGGGATGGTGCCGTAGGCGGTCATGACGACCACCGACGGCGGCTCGGCGGCACGGCTGGCGCGCCGGGCCAGCTCGAGCCCACCAAGGCCAGGCATACGCTGGTCAGTGAGCACCAGATCGACGCGGGTCTCGGCCAGGATTTTAAGGGCCTGGTCGCCACTGGCGGCCTCGATCAGGCGGTAGCCGCTGTCAGCGAGGATGTCCACCACCAGCTCGCGAAAGGCGGCGTCGTCATCCACCACGAGCAGCACAGGGGTCACCGTGAACCTCCCACGGCAGGTAGTTCCACCCGGACGACGCATCCCCCGCCGGGTGCTTCTTCCAAGGTGAGTTTGCCGCCGTTGACCTCGGCCAGGGTGCGCGCCATGGCCAGGCCGAGCCCGGTGCCGTCAGTCCGGCCGGTGACATACGGCTCGAAGAGCTGTTCAGGGTCGTCCCCTGGACCCGGCCCGTTGTCCGAGATTTCGACCACCAATCTCGCGCCGTCTCTGCGACCTGAAATCGTTACTGTCTCACCCTCGGGCGACCACTCGACAGCGTTGTTGACCAGGTTGCCAAGGAGCTGCTCGAGGTGTGTGGGATCGACTCGGGCGCACAGCTCGGGCGCAACCGTCGACGACAGGTTGGGGTGACGATCGGCCAGACCGGCCACAACTCCCGCGATCTTCACGGAAACTGGCTCCGGACGGGGTGGCCGGGCATAGTCCAGGAGCTGCTCCAGGGTGCGTTCCATGCGCTCGGCCTCACGCACCGCGATCTCGATCCGCCGCAATCTGCTGTCGGTCGCTGCCTCGAGGACCAGTTGGCACGAGCCCTTGATGGTCGCGAGCGGGGTGCGCAGCTGGTGGGCCAACCCGGCGCCGGCCCGTGCGAGTCCCTCGAGCCGGCGCCGGTCTGCGGCCGCGACCTCCACCAGCCGTTGTCGTTCCACGAGTCGCGCAGCGAAAACCGCCAGGGCCACCACGATCAAGGCGAGCACGATCGTGGCTGGCAGCACCAAGCGGCTGGCGAGAGGGGGCGCACCGGCTCTCGGGTCGAGGTAGAGCTCGAGGGTCGCTCGGCCGCGACCGCGCCAGCCGGGGCCACCGGGACGGCCGTTGGCGCCGGCGGCGAAGCGGCCGAGAAAAAGCTCCACCTCGCGGAATGGCTCCTGATCCAGGCACTCTCCCACCGTGATGACCTCGACGCCGTCCGGGCCGAGCAACCGAAGCCCACGGATTTCACCGGAGGTGGCCTCCAGGAGGGGCACCAGAACCTCCGCCGCCCCGTCAACGCCGACCTCGCGCAGCTCGCGCTCGGCAGCGTGCGCGAGGCCCAGGATACGGCCCTCGAGGGCGAGATCGTGAAGCGCAACCTCAGCCCGAGCGCTGGACCAGGCCAGGGCCACCATGATGGCGGCGGCCAGGACCGCAACCACGGGCAGCCAGACCCGCCAGCGATGATCCGATCGTTGATCTTTCACTTGAGCCACTCTACCGCGTCTCCTGCGAAGATCCGATCCACTCAGTGGTCCGAGCGGTCGAGCTTCTCCTCCTCGCGCAGGTCTTGCACGGCTGCCTCCTCGGCTGCCGTCAGGGGGACCGCGTCGAGTCCGGCGAAGTAGCCGGCAACGATTTCGCTGCACGAACCGGCGCGCTGGCCGCTACCGCGGGGGCCCTTCTGGGCCCAGGCTGTTGGGGCCGCGAGGGCGGCGATGATCAGGGTGATGGTCAAAATAGTCGGATCCCTTCAAACTCGAACACCGCCACTGCGGCCGACCCGGCGGAGTGGGACGACGAAATCGGCCATCTGCCGGCTGTCATCCAGCGCTTTGGCGGGACCCGGCACCTCAGTAAAGGCAGGTAATCACCCGTCGAGATTGCTCAGGAATCGAT